>JAPOKD010000701.1 GCA_029977825.1 Planctomycetota bacterium
CACAACTCAAACGAACGTCGAGGAAACCTCAAATAAAGATGCATCAGGCATCGACGTATACTCTCCTAGCGAACCAAGCAACTCACCGCACTCTACCCTCTTGGATACCAGCAACTCGGATACTGCCAGCCCAAACGAAACCGAAACGCATGCCCCGACTAAGCGAGGCAGTGAGCCAACGAACACGCCCCTCTGTGTCCCCAACGCAGCCCAAGAATCGCTTGAGACACCACCTGAAGCCCTCTCTTCGATCGACTCGCCGGATCTGTCGCGTGATAACCCTGAAGAAGCCGATGCTGACGAAGAGATCATTCTTGCTGAGTTGGTTCAGGAAAGTTCGCTGACTGAACCAGTCCGGCCTAAATCACAAATCACGGGTTTCGACGAACATCATTCTGACCTGACTGTTGACCACCTTGTTTCCCCAACGCCCTCGTCTGATTTTTCATGGAACACTGCCACACGTTTCCAGGCGTTCTTTGCAACGAATCTTGATGTGATAAGAACGCAGTACATGGAACTGCATGAATTACAACAGGAAGAAATAATTTCAGAAAATCGGTTTTCCGAAGCACGGATTGAGCACGATCTCGTCTATGCAAACCTCGCAGACGATGCCGAGCAAAACGAAACAGAAGCTGAAACTCAACTTGATTCGATAAAGCAACTGGCAAGCGAAAGGGCGTCACTTGCAACCGCCATCAAGCGTACCAAGCGCGCATCCAGCGGTATCGCCGGTTCGATTTCAAACTTTTTCTGGCCTTCGCTCACCCAATCCCTGCAGCAGAAAACAAAACACCTGCAAGAAAAACTAACAAGAGCTGATAAGCACACCAATTGGCACACCGATGCATTAATGAAAGCCCAGGAAGCTGCAGACTCCGCCAAGCAGCCTCTGATAAACGCCGAGCAACGACTTATCGAAGCAAGCGAAACCGCTACCGCAGCGCATCAAAGAGTCCAGAACATCCAGCGAGCGATAAACAATTCGATCCTTTCCGTACTCAACGACGACAAAAGCCCGGGAATTGATTTTCTGCTGGACCACTGCAGTTCCAGGCACACATTAAAGTGTTGCATTGAAGAATTACGCCAGCACAGAATTGACTATTCGTCGTTGAAGAAGGCACTTTTTGAACTCGAGTCTCCCCTCAACGCTGACAAGCAAACGTTTACAAACGCTGCTGAAAGCCTCGCTGCGTCTGTAGCAAATGGCTTCGCAAAAAAGACGCGCAACCAGAAAATCAAAACATATGTGAATTGTTCAGTACTGTTTCAATCCGCGTCCGTTAGCATAAGCTCCACTCTTCGGCTGGACGGCAAAGCACAAGGTCATGCCAATCTCGCTGTAAACTACGAATATGACGAATTTGACTGGAAGGGAGGAGAGACCTTCAGCCAGTCACTGGCAGATGTGAACAATTCCGCCACTCAACTTGGAACGCTACAGGCATTGCACGCGGTTCGTTCAACGGAGTTGGCTTCCGTTTCCTATTCGATTAGAAACTGCGTGGCCTATATTCGAGCGGAGTTGGAACGAGACTTCGAGGCGCCGGCATGAACCAGCTTCAAGCATTCTTCGAAAACGCAGCATCCGAGGTAACTGGTCACCTGAGGAACAGGATCCGATTAAACAGCCATAAGGCACGTTTGGAGCGGCAAACAAAATTGGTTGCGAAACGCATTCGAGTATTTGAAAAGAAACACGAAACAGACTTGCGAGTCTCGACCTCGCGCCTCGACGCTGCCGAGACGACTTGCAGACAATGCACAGATCAAGAAGCAAAAAGCTGGGATGCGTACCAGATTCAAGCGGCAAAAACTGACAGCCTGATGAAATGCATTTTCATTGCCGCTGCAAGTTTCTCTAGAAAAAAGCCGACCATCAAGGCCCTTGTCACATTAACGGAAAAACTAGCATCTGATTGGCGACAAGCGTTCCAACAACTAAGGAAAGCAGAAGAAGAACTTGCTTACTTGAAGTCGGCGCATCATCAACTGGCGTCTGAGGTTGAGAGTGATCGTTTTGCAATCCGAAATCTGTCTGCGCAAATTCAAGTCACGAACTCTCAACTTAATTCAGAAGAAGCCGCGCTTTGCACGTGCATCAAAACAGCTGCACAAAACCTGTCATTAACTGCAATTGCGCGAAGACAGGCTGAATACCCTGAACTCGACCAGAAATTCTTTGACGATCTGCGGCGACTTCGTGGCATCTTACGGCAATGTACATCACTGAATCGTCTGACGAAAATCAAAGCTGCCGAAGAGGAACACCGCAGCTTAGCTGTCAGCCTGCAGGTTGCTGCCAGCGAGGCGATCGAAGATCACGCAATCCCATTACCATCCGAAATCCTCCTGAAGGGAAAAGGAAAGCTCCGTCAAGTTGCCACGGGCATCGCACGTACAAGCGATGCGAAGGAACCCTGGGTGGACACTCGCGTTGCGATTGCTGAAAGAAAGCAGTTTGAGCCCACAATAACACTGAAACGTCTTAACGTTCTTGATTTGGCAAATGAAATTTCGACAGCCCCTCTCATGTTGTTGAACCGTTGCGTGGTCGAGTCCGTGCACCATGAGGCTGAGGCGTCCATCCGCCTCTTGAGTTCAAGAGCAGACGAAATCACGCAGCGCATCCTTAAACAACTGTTCCACAGCATTCATCTGTAGTCAGGCATAACGTGGCACCAAGTGGCCGACATGCCAAACCACGAAAACGGCGCCCACATCCTGATTTCGTTGCGAAGAATTCCATGCTTGTCTCGATCACCTGCCCAGTCGCCACTGGCATCAAACCCGCCCATGGTTTTACCTCAACTGGTACACTGCGGAAGTTGTCCGCCCCACACCTTGCGTGGGAAACTACAAGCGAATTCCACACCATCCCCTCAGAAAGTCATGAGAACCAAGTCGATAGTTTTATTTTTTCTTTTCATGGGGACCGCAGGGGCAGCGGGAAAACCCAACATTGTCTTTTTTCTCGTTGACGACTTGGGCTTGGGTGACGTTGGCTGCTTTGGCTCACAATTCCACGAAACACCCAACATTGATCAACTTTGCGCGGATGGCTTGAAGTTCAATCAGGCCTATTCTGCCTGTACAGTTTGCTCACCTAGCAGAGCTGCAATCTTGCTCGGCAAGTACCCCGCCAGAACAAACCTCACAGACTGGATCGCTGGCCACCGCCGCCGCAACGCACCACTCAACATTCCAGACTGGAATATGCGTATGCGATTGTCAGAAACGACACTTCCCGAAGCTTTGAAGAAGGAAGGGTATAAGAGCCAATTTGTTGGCAAGTGGCATTTGATGCCCATCGGCGAAGAGGATTTCGATCAACACTACCCCACTTCCCATGGCTTCGATCAGAACATCGCTGGACGTGAGTGGGGCCAGCCTAAAGGTCCTGGAAAATACTTTTCACCCTTTGGGATGCCAAACCTTGATGATGGAGAGGATGGAGACTTCCTCACGGCTGCCCTGACGGACCAAGCGACCGCGTTCATTAGACAGAATCAAAACACGCCATTCTTCTTGTACTTTTCTTACTACACAGTGCACGGCCCGATCATGGCGCCGCCAAAACTGGTTCAGAAATACCAGAGGAAAGCAGCCCAGTTTCCCAAACCCCACACAGAGCGAGTTCACCCGTCTTTTGCGGCGATGACGGAGTTACTTGACCGGAGCGTTGGACGGGTCCGATCCAC
>JAPOKD010000687.1 GCA_029977825.1 Planctomycetota bacterium
CATTGCAACTCGCGTGGAGTCCATCGCTGACCTTGTCTTGACGGTTTCAGATCCACCTGCTCCCGCGCCAATCGGAAGCGATGTGACTTACGAAATTGTGATCAGGAATCGTGGTAGCAAGGAAGCTACAAACGTCCGAGCAGTGGCACAGTTTGGACATGGAATCGAGCCGAAACGCATCGAAGGCCATACGGGTGAAGTGGTTCCCGGGCAGGTGATGTTCAACGCCATCCCGCGAATCGGCGCCGGCGCTGAGGTTCGGTTGCGTGTTATCGCACAGGCTGAGAAAGCAGGACACCACCGCTTTAGAGCTGAGGTGCACTCGGGAGACACCATGTTGGTTGCAGAGGAAGCAACCCACTACATGAGTTCACAAAGTGACCGTGTGAGTCGTCGCAGCAGTGAAGCAGGTTCTCGCTAAATCAGCTGCCACATCCAGCTTTGATTGAGCGTTAATTGGACGCATGTCTGGACAGTCGGTTTGGCCTCAGTGGGTTGAATCGGCTGTTTTCGTTTGACGCCATGTTCCGTTGCGTGCAGAGATTGCGTGTAGCAACACTGAGTGGCCTGGCTTCCGGTTTCGGTATGACGCGGGCAGATTGTCTACAATGTAGGGCCGTTCGTGGGCTGTGAGCACGCGAACTGTCCGAATTGCCCTCCGAACGAGCTGATGCGATGTCAGAATCCCCGCGTGAAAAAAACCGCCGCTCATTTCTTGCGACAACGGTTGCAGCAGCTTCCGCAACAGCTGCTACTGCTTATTTTCCTTGGTCAGAAAAAGCGTTTGCAAATCAGTCCAAGAATGATCGTCCACGGATAGGTGGCATTGGCCTTGGTGGGATGGGGAGTGGTGACTGTCGGCAGCACGCTACGTTTGGCGATCTTGTTGCCATCGCTGATGTGGATCAGGTGCACGCGGAGCAAGCGAACGCGGATGAGCGTATTGGCAAAGGGAAGGCCGCTCTGTACACCGACTATCGCAGACTACTTGATCGTAAAGACGTTGATGTCGTGAGTATCGCAACACCGGATCACTGGCATGTCAAAATTGCAATCGAGGCACTGTTGGCTGGTAAGCACGTTTTCTGTCAAAAACCGCTCACGCTCACGTTGGAGGAGAATCAGCTGATACGAGATGCCTGTCGCAAACATCCCGATCAGGTATTCTTCATTGGCACTCAGCAGCGAAGCGACCGTGGCCGATTCCTTCGTGCTGTGAATATGGTCCAGAAGGGGCTACTCGGAAAAATTCGCAGGATCACCGTCGGCATCAACGGTGGAAGTGTTGGTGGCCCTTTTCAAAAAACAGATCCACCTGCCGGTTTGGACTGGGATGCATGGTTGGGGCAGGCACCTAGGGTGGACTACATCAAACAAAGGTGCCATGGCCAGTTTCGTTGGTGGTATGAATACTCCGGTGGCAAGTTTACTGACTGGGGTGCCCATCATGTAGATATTGCGACGTGGGCGATTGGTGCTGACGCCGAGGGCATGGGGCCAACCAGCATTGATGGCACTGATGCAACACATCCCGTTCCCTTCAGAGACGGATTCCCCACGGTAGACAACGCATTCAACAGTGCGAACGATTACGCCGTGATTTGCAAATTTCCAACGGGGATCGAGATGAATGTCACTAGCCGTGGAGAAAACGGAATTCTGTTTGAAGGCGACAAGGGACGCTTATTTGTGAACCGTGGGAAAATTACAGGCAAGCCGATCGAAGAGAAGTGGGATACGGATTCATTTGATGAATCTGACTTGCAGAGGCTTTACAAAGAGAAACCCGCAGAGGGACACAAAAACAACTTTTACAGGTGCATCAGTGAGGGTGGCTTGCCCGTATCAGATGTCTACACTCACGTTCAGTCAATGAACACTTGCCATCTCGCAGCGATCGCCGCACGGCTTGGACGGAAAATTCGTTGGAACCCCATGACTGAGCAAATTGTGGGGGACGACCTGGCTCAGGGCCTCTTTGCTCGTAAACCTCGTGAAGGGTATGAGATTCCCAGAGTTTGAATTCTCGGTTGATCAAAAGCACCGTCGGCAGTTCCCTCGGCGATTGCGATTCTCGTGCAGCACATGCTTATCAGAGATGCGACTGCTAGGGCTCGATGAATTCGAGCGGCTGCGTTTCCTTGACGTTGGCCACTCGAATTGCCAAGTCGCCGGCCAGTAAGCGTCGAAAGGTCTTTCCAACGATATCGCCACGCCAACCTTTCAACAATGCAGGGGTTGGATCACCCTTGCGGCGGTCAAGTTCGTACCCCATGAGTTCGCGGACATCGTCAGCATTGCCAACAATGGGGGGAGCGAGTTTCTGCTGCCGGCTGATGCAGGCGATTGAGGTGGAAAGGAATTGACTCAGCATGGGCGATACAACACGTCGCGAGCCTCTCGGGCGTCGTGGTAAGTCTGCCTCGGGTGTGTCTAACGCTGTCTGTATGGCAGCAGCGATATCACCATAGTGGTCGTTGAAGCCGCGTCTTTCCATGCCGCGAATGTTCTTGATTTTGTTTTGGTCAGTCGATCCACGCTTCGCCAATTCCACGATCAAGTCGTCCCGAAGGACACGCCGTGGCAGTCGATCAATGTTCTTTGCACGATTCTCTCGCCATAGCCAGAGCTGGCGTACGGTTTCAAGTTGCCTTGCATTGAGGCCTGACGAACCGCTGACGCGTCGCCAGTTCTCACGTGTTTCAGCATCCATGACCTTTTGTTGAAAAACAGCAGTTTCCTCTTCCAGCCAGGACTCACGCTCAAGCTCGGAAACCATGGCAGCCAGTTTGTCGTGCATTTCAGACAGATCGACAACATCGTTCAATGCGTAAGTGATTTGGTCTTTGCTAAGAGGTCGACGGCCCCAGTTCGTGCGTGTTTCGCCCTTGGGCAAGGTTTTGTTGACGAGCCGTTGAACCAGGTTGCCTAAAGAGGCGGGGAATTCCATCCCCACAAATCCTGCTGCCAGTTGCGTATCGAACAACCCAGCGATCGGCTTACCTGTGAAACGGTAACAGAATCGACATTCTTCACGGGCTGCGTGCGCAATGACGATGCGTCCCGGTTCAGCCAGAAGATTCCAAAATGGCGTTGTATCTTCGACATATTCCGGGTCGATGATTGCCAATCGCCCATCCGCAGCAACCTGAATCAAGCAGAGCTGGGGACGATAGGTATCTTCTGAGACGAATTCAGTATCGAAGCCGATTTGCTTGCAGCCGGCAATTTCTGAACAAAACTGCTTCAGCTCTTCGGCCGTGTTTATGGAATCGTATTGCAACGTTAGGCTTGATGGCACAATGGAATTTCGGGGCGTGACCTTTAAGGAGAATAACCGCGATTCTGCCAATCGCCTATCCGGATCGGGCGATTAATTTCTGTTTCAAACCGATGTTTTTGATATGACTTCGTCTTCAAATCCCGAAATTCACGTCTCAAACGAGCCCCCTGAATCCCGTGAAAAGATCGTCGCTGGAGACGTGGCTGACCTTCTTGTTAGCGTCCGGGACCAGGCTGAGTTGCTCGAAGTGAGGGAATTAGCTGTCCGTATTGTCGACCTGAAGGAGCCTGAGCTAGGTCCGTTGGCCCCTGCAGATGTGAGTTTGTGGCAGTTTGCAGACCAACTCTGGAGAGATTCGAGTACACCATCCGATGGCCTGCTATCGGCCGCCCTCGGTGAGCAGGATCAAGCTCGAGAAGTCGCCGCCAGCCTTCCTGCAACCTTTGCTTTCGCCAAGGTTGGCCCCAGTGGCTGTGAAACAGAGG
>JAPOKD010000661.1 GCA_029977825.1 Planctomycetota bacterium
CTGTCACGCTCTGGCCGTCGCCCGTTTTCTCTACCCCCAACTGCAAATGGAAAAACTCGGGAACATAAAAATCCGAAACCTCAGGCGACAAGACCTTCTGCGCTTCCTCTCGCATTTGGCCTGGCATCGTTATCCGCAATAGTGATTTCAATTCCCCGGGCTTCATTAAGATCTGCTCATCACTCGCCAGTG
This sequence comes from Planctomycetota bacterium, assembly GCA_029977825.1. Classification (GTDB taxonomy): domain Bacteria; phylum Planctomycetota; class Planctomycetia; order Pirellulales; family Pirellulaceae; genus Rubripirellula. The sequence continues at coordinate 193 of JAPOKD010000661.1, forward strand.
GCTCGACTTGCATTTCATTCCATCGCCCATCGAGCAATTCCTGCACTCTGTTCCCCCTCAAAGAATGGACTACCGTTGTACCTTCAAACCCCCACCACACCCTCAAAGTGCCGTCCTCACCGTTGCGAAAACGTACATTGGCGATAAAGCTTCGTGGGCCCGTTACCGGAATTTCGTGACCTTTGGTGCCCCACCTTCTATTTTTCCAATAGATCTTTTCATCAGCTGGCACATGGATTCGCCAGCGAAAATGCCCAGGTTCTGGTGTAGGCAACGCGATCACCTGGACCCCATCACCGCCCGTCGATTCAAGATAGCCCACTTCCGCAGCGAGAAGTTCATACTGCCGAGATAGAGTCTGCCTTACGGCAGCCTGCTGCACAGCGAACGCCAAGCCAACCAAGGCGACCAGAACGAGCACAACATTCAACCAGCGTTTCATTCGCTAAACCATTTGAATCCGGGTTCCGGTCACGTTCCCGTCCGTCACACGCACCGTCGTGAAGTCGTCCGTATCAGCTTGACGCTTGATATCAAAACAAGCAAGCGTTCTCGCAAAGACAGTCCGAATCCGCCACCAAACACTCACTGAAAATCAGAACCAAAGCTTGGAATCACGATCCTTGTTCATTTTCGCCAGACTACTCTGATGATGTTTTAACCTCATCAACACCCCCGCCAACTGCTTATTCAGATCTTCACGAATCAGTCCTGACAAGTCAGGCTCATTTAACTGCTGTGTCAAATCCAAAACCTTTTGCTGATCTTGCGTAATCCACTTTCCCAGCTCTTCTGCACGTGCGGTGTAAACCTCTTGCATCGTCCACGCTCCAACCTTTTCCAGGTAGGCATCTAAATCACGAATCATCTCAGCCGTCTTCTCTGGCATTTCCTTTGTGAGATCAGTTCGTTCTCCCATATCGTCCACAACATTGAACAATTTGAGTTCACCTGAGTTGAGCTGTCGCATCAACTTGTAATCACCTTTTCGGTACGCGGTGATTGGGACGGTATAGTGCGCCGGAAAATGGAAGACGAACCCCGTGTCCCGTTTCGCAAGCACTCCCTGATTACCATTCTCCAAAACGGGACGCAGGCTGATACCATCCAGGTCATCAGGCAATGGGGCGGTACTTCCAGCCAGATCGTGCATGGTTGCCAAATAGTCCCACTGGGCGACCGGTCGGTCGCATTGAGAATTTGCCTCAATCCCCGGTCCAGCCACGATCATCGGAACACGCAAACCGCCTTCCCACATTTTCGCCTTACCACCCTGCAAGGGAGCATTACTCTGCCCTCCCCCGTTATCCGAAGAAAAAATAACGTAGGTATTATCTTCCAACCCCTGAGACTTCAGTTCATCCAACACTCTGCCGATCGAAGTATCCATATTCTCCATCATTGCCGCATAATTCGCCCGTTCCCACAAAGAACGAAGCTTCTTGGGCATTTCATCAGCGCCCTTGTCAAACGGTGAAATGTCTGGGAGCTGATTTTCAAGCCCATTCTCATGCGCGACTAGCTGAAGATACTTTTCGCGAGTGCTTCTGAGCGAAACATTCCGCACGTGCAACGCATAATGTGAAACCATCATGAAGAACGGTTTCCCGTCTCTACCCCGTTGCTGCAGAAACTCGTTAGCTGTCTCAGCCAGACTGAAAACCCGTTTCGGATCGTCTTCGGGGATTGGTGTTTTGTAGACCGGTTCCCACCAGTCACCATGTGCATTCCCGTTAGGATGCTTGTGATTGAAATCTGTTACATCATACCCGTGGTCCTTGAACCACCGCATCGGCGTACAACCTTTCCCAAAAAAAGCGGTGACATAACCCTTGTTTGCCTGCTTCAACATTTCCGCAAGTGACAGATTTTTCCCCAGATCAACCTGCTTCTTGTTCATCACAACATCATGAATGGAAATGCACCCCACGCGGGCAGTGGTCTTACCATGCTGAATGCTTGCGCGGGACGAAGTGCATACTGGTGATGGACAATACGCATTTGAAAAACGCATTCCGCGCGAAGCCAGTTTCTCGAGATTGGGCGTCTGATGTAATGCATGCGCCAACTCCGGACGGTCCTTCATCATCGGCACACTTGTCTGCGTGTACCCCAAATCATCTACATAAATAATGATGAAATTGGGCGTTTCGGCTGCATTGAGCACCGCAGCAACCAGCATAAGCAAACAACAAGAAAACGCTCTCATCTATTAGTCCCTGTGGTTATTAAATTCGCGCTGGAAAATTGAAATACGCCACCCCGAATCCCCGCTGAAATTTTGTTCCCGATCAAGAAGCATAGCGACGAAGTAACGTTCTATTTTTTCACATCGCAGTATCAGCAAACCGCGATATCAGTCACCTGTGTAGTCCACCCAGTTCGAACGCACAAATTCTTCGGCGTCCTGTTTTGGCGCACTGTCACGCCAGGATGCATGCTTTGCCTGCCGTCGGCACCTTTCCTTGTTCAACTCATTCTTATAGAGGCTTTTATTCAAATCCCGCAAAAGAGCTGCTTTCTGCACATCAAAGTCCACAGGCATCTCTGCTTCAAGAATGGCAAGTTTTTTGCGATAAGCAGCCTTCGCCCGCTCACCAAATTCGTCCATCAAATCATAAAGAGCGTCACGGACCTGCGCGGCAGTACCGCCATTAACCTCTTTCACATAATTGGCACGCACGGCATCCATGGACTCCGCTCTGCCGGGCATCGCAGCAGCCAGATTCACCTGTTCCTGATAGTCAGTTTTGATGTTGAAGAGTTTGAGTTCTCCGGAATTCAGATGCCGCATCAACTTGTAGTCACCAATGATGATGGAACTGATCGGTGGATGATAATGGCAGGTATAGTGATGAACGATCCCGGGAGCAGCGCGATGCACAACACCGCTGTTTCCATTGGTAAACACATCGCGCAAACTACCACCGTCAACACCATCGGGTAGCGGAGCCTTGCTTCCACTCAAGTCATGAAACGTTGGCAAAAAGTCCCATTGAACGATGGGCACATCACACTGGGCGCCAGCTTTAATTCCGGGCCCCGCAATAACCGTCGGTACGCGAACTCCGCCTTCATAAATGGAACGTTTCCCTTCCTGCAGGGGACCATTAAATCGGCGTTTTTTCCCATGAACGTCACGTAATTCAGAATGGCCCCCACCATTGTCAGAAGTAAAAATGATGTAGGTGTTGTCCAGCTCTCCGCGATCTTCAAGTGCATCGATTAATGCCCCCACATTTCTGTCCATCTCTTCGACCATGGCAGCATAAAGGATATCGCGATGAACACTCGACTTCTTGACCTCGATCTTTTCAGTATCTCTGCCTTCTGAAATCCAACGCTTTTTGTTACGTTCGAACGCCTCCTCAGTAGCCATGTGCGGGATGTGCGCGGCATAGTGTGAGACCATCATGAAGAATGGTTGTGTTCCGGCATACTGGTGGACAAACGCAACCGAGTCTCTCCTGAGGGAATGCAACCGCTTCGGATTGTCCTTCGGGAATGGAGTTTTCTTCTTCACATCCCAATAGGATCCATGCCCGTTCCCATTTCCACCAGGCTGGCCAGGCACCTCATCCGTAACGTCATAACCAGCTTCATCAAACCGGCCCATGACACTGCACCCTTTTCCGAACATGGCCGTCACA
>JAPOKD010000644.1 GCA_029977825.1 Planctomycetota bacterium
CCATGCAACTCACACCACACGGTTCCTCTACAAGTCAAAGTCAGATGTACGGCTTACTCTCCCGTGTTACTACACGATGCGTATGGATTGTCAGCGCCGCATATTTGACACTGCTCCCAGATCCAAACCGGCTCTCCGCTCAGCAACCCCTGGCTACACCAAACAGCCGACAGGTTGATTCAACCACGCAACAGGCCTTCGAATCAGTTGCCTTACCGTTTCTCAAGGGACACTGTTATCGGTGTCACAATGAACGGGAACGCGAATCGGGAATCCGATTAGACCAACTCACCGGGGAACTTCCTGAAGCATCATTGAAACTGTGGGAGGAAATTTCGGAACAGATCGAGACCTCAGCAATGCCACCTGAGGAGGAACCACAACCGACTGCAGAGCATCGCAAAGCCATGGTCCAGTGGATCGAAAATGCATTGCACGAAGCTCGTTCAAGGAAAAGTCCCGTCAATGGATCTGTTCGACGCCTGACAGTTCAGCAGTACAAGAATGCGTTACGCGAACTCCTTGGGTTAGACGAGGATTTTGCCGCAGCCTTACCTGCCGACGGGGTGTCTCGAGATGGATTCACCAACGACGCAGACACTCTGCTGACTTCACCATTACAAGTTGAAGCATGGTTCAACATTGCAGAAAAAGCTGTCGCTGCCTGCCTGGTCGATGAAACATCCCAACCGTCGATCCAGAATTTCAGAATGGACCTTGGTAAGTCGATCAACCCGGAACCATTTGGTGAATCACTGATTCTGGGAGCCAACAGCCGTCTGTTACCAAATCAGGATTTCAGCATCACCGAACTCGATGCAGACAAACCATTTCCATTCACACCATTTCGAATGAGAACACAGTATCGATTCAACGAGGGTTATCGAGGTAACAGTACGGTACGTGGCTGGCGCGACTACGACAGCATCTATCACGCCGTATTCGCATGCATGAGAGGTGATGGTGGCTACCCCAAAGGTGATGCCTATCGCAGTGTCAAGAATGGCCTGTTGCTGAGACCAGCAATCCCAACCAGTGAGATTTTTCGCGAATCAAGCACGTATGGTCCCAAGGCAAATTTCAAAATTGCGCTGCGAGAGCTACCTGAAAATGGCAGATTCAGAATCCGCATCAAGGCTGCCAAATATCAGGACGGGCTGCTACTGACCGGACTGGGTTTCAAACCAGCAGACGCGCAAAGCCATGGCTCTGCGGGAGACGGGCAAGTCGAATATCACCTCAACCAGCAGAGTTCAAACCTCAAGGTTGCTCAGTCCGGCATCTATCAGATTGATGTGCATCCCAAACCGTACGAGGGAATGATTGACGCCGAACCTGACGATAGCAGACTTTCCAATGACCTGATTGGACACTGGTCTTTCGGTGGAAAATCGCCGAGCACCTCTTCTTCAGGCAAGCTTGTCGGCAGGTTCTCTGGCGGGGCCAACACAGTTGAATCACCGATTGGCCAGGACGGCAGAGCCTTAAACCTGGACGGAGCAGATGATTCGATCGTCGTGCCACGGAATGACTCAATGAATGTTGGCGAGGGAAATTTCACCGTCTCAGCATGGATCAGACCTACCCAACTGCGACAAGGCGGCATTGTCTGCCTGGGCCGTTACAATTGGACCCATGGGTGGTACTTCGACATGCCCAATAACCAGGGCGTCCTGCGTCTCGAAACAGTCTCGCCTGAAAACAAAAGCAACGGTACGGTTGCCTCCCGCCCCGGCGTCATTAGGGTCAATCAATGGCAACATGTCGCAGCCGTTGTGCGGCGTGGCGAAAACAAGACTCAGCTCTACGTGAATGGTTATCAGGTAGCCTCGGGTACCGTCGCTGCAACCAATCTGGACAACCCGTCGGTTGACCTTCACCTTGGGCGCATTCAAGACGCAAAACTGTTCAAGGGACAAATCGATCAGGTACGGCTGTATCGACGCGCCTTGGAACCTGCTGAATTGAAAGCTTTACTGGAGCCAGGCCAACGATTCATCAAACCACCACCACTCAGAGGCCCTCAACAAATTGATCTGACGCTGGATGATCGACAGTTCGGATCAAAACTGAAGAAGGGTGAATCTGCATTTCTGGCAGTCCGGATTCCAGCCGGAGAACATCAACTCAAAGTCAGCGCTGGCAACGACACCGGACAACTGGATCGGCTTGTCTTTACCCGACTGACTGAAAACAGCAACTTGGCACAGCAGTTCACGAAGTTTGAAAACCGGGCTCCGAACCTGGGTGTCTACATGGGGCTACGTCGGGACTGCGGTCACACCTGCCTTCAGGTGCAACAGCCTCAATCAGTCGCAGACACCAATTTACAGACTTACGTATTTGAAGGTTCAATCAACAACTATCCGAGACCATTTGTTGAAAAAGACAACGACAATTACTTGGCAGGTGTGCGAGAAATCACGGTTCGAAGCGAATACACCGATGGCAGAGACATGCCACGCCTATTGGTGTCATCAGTTGAATTTGAAGGGCCGTTTTACGAGTCGTGGCCACCAGCATCACATCAAGCGATTTTCATTCCGAGTAAAAACCGTACAAACCCGGATGCCTATGCCAGCGAGATCATTCAGAAATTCGCCACCCGTGCTTTTCGAAGGCCCATCAAAAATAAAGAACTGAAAAGACTTGAACAGACATGGAGAACTTTTTACGAATCCAACCGGGACTTCCAACACAGTATCAAAGAAACTCTGGTCGTCATTTTGACTTCACCAGCGTTCCTGTTCATGGTTGAGCAAAGTGACGGGCCACACCCAGAAACGATCAGTCAACAGGAACTTGCATCCAAGCTTGCGTTCTTTCTCTGGAATGGGCCACCCGATGAACCGCTCCTGCAGTCAGCGCAAGCCGGAAACCTGCAGCACAACCTATCGACTGAAGTGGAGAGGATGGTGCGGGACCAACGTTTCGGAAAATTCGCAGATCAATTTGCAGCACAGTGGCTCAGCATCGACAAGTTTGATGTGGTGGAAACCGATCGCAAACGCTATCCGCGACTCACCGCAACCGTCAAACGACAGATACGTCAGGAACCAGCAAGGTTCCTTGAACACCTTTTCCGAGAGAACCTTCCGGCCAGCAACCTGATACGGTCGGACTTTGTGGTAGCGAATGAGATCACCGCAAATTACTACGGACTTGGCGAACAGTCAGAGAGCGGATTCAGATTCTTACCGGTAAGACACCAGCAGCAGCATCTGGGTGGCGTTCTCTCACAGGCAGCGGTCCTTGCAGGACTTTCGGATGGGAAAGAAGCCAATCCAGTGAAACGGGGTGCATGGTTTGCCAGAAAGATCATTGCCGAACCGCCCGCAGACCCTCCTCCAAACGTACCAGACCTGAAAGACGAAAGTGGACTCAGCCTGAGAGAACGCTTGCAGCAACATCGTGACGTCAAAGGCTGTATGAAATGCCATCAGGGAATTGACCCGTGGGGACTTGCATTTCAGCAATACAATGCCGCAGGCCTCTTCTCGAATGATGGCGTCGATGCCACCTCAAAACTGCCTGATGGACACACCGTCAGGAATTTGAACGATTTACGCGAGCATCTCGTCAAAAACCGAATGGACAGCGTTGCCTACAGTCTTGTTCGCCACCTATCAATCTATGCCATAGGGCGAAGCTTGACCTACAATGAGGATCGCTTACTGAGGCAACAGTGTTTAGAATTGAGAGAAAAGGACTACAGGATGCTTGATATCATCCAGTTCGTTATCGCGAGTGATTTGTTTCTCAAGAAGTGATTCTTGCCCTCCGAAACCCGCAACTCATCCCACCCTGAAATCAACGCAATGCACAACTCAGCCAAAATCCAGCGACGTGCCGTACTCCGGGGAGTCGCCGGACTCGCCTTGGCGCTTCCCCCTCTGGAAGCAATGGGCAGGGGTGTTACCGACAAATCGCCAAAAC
>JAPOKD010000109.1 GCA_029977825.1 Planctomycetota bacterium
GGCAAGTCGATGATTCCGCGGGCCCAGGGGTTCAGCATGAATGTTCTGTATTGGAACCGGACACGTTTGACCCCCAGCGAGGAGGCGTCACTTCAGGTGACTTATTGTGAATTGGATGAGTTGTTGCAGCAATCCGATTTTGTTTCCATCCATGTCGCGCAGAATGCAGAAACGCGGCATCTGCTGGGGCCTCGAGAGTTTTCCTTAATGAAACCGGAGGCTCTGTTGGTAAATACAGCACGAGGGCCAGTTATTGATGAGAAAGCGATGGTGAAGGCCTTGCAGTCAGGGCAGATTGCGGGTGCCGGGTTGGATGTCTACGAGCAGGAGCCGTTGTTGGAGCCCGAGTTGTACGAAATGGACAACGTGGTGGTCGCTCCGCATCTTGGAAGTGGTACGATTGGCACACGAACGAAAATGGGGAACATGGCCGCAGAGAATTGTCTTGCTGCTTGCCGTGGTCAACGTCCGCCGAATCTGGTGAATCCGCAAGTTTATGATTGAGACTTTTGCCCCGCTGCTGTCCCTTGCTCCGATCATTGCGGTTGCAATTTTTCTGGTTGCATTACGTTGGCCTGCCGCCCAAGCGATGCCTCTGGCTTACCTGACCGCAGTCGTGGTGGCGCTGTCTTTCTGGAAACTGAGTGCATTGCAGGTTTTTGCCGCTTCTTTAAATGGATTGGTGATCACTTGTACGTTGCTGTACATCATTTTCGGTGCGATTCTGCTGTTGAATATGTTGTCCGAGAGTGGTGGGTTGGCTGTCATTCGGCAGGGTTTCACGAACATCACGCCTGATCGCCGTGTGCAGGTCATCATCGTCGCGTGGTTGTTTGGCTCGTTCATTGAAGGATCTGCGGGCTTTGGTACTCCTGCCGCTGTCTGTGTGCCGCTGCTCGTCGCGCTGGGGTTTCCTGCAAAATCTGCAGTCATTTCGGGCATGTTGATTCAGTGCACACCCGTGTCTTTTGGAGCTGTTGGGACGCCCATTCTCCTCGGCGTAGGCACAGGGCTAAGTGATCAACAGGACGTTGTGCAGTACGCATCGGAACTCGGGTTGGAAAGCTGGGAAGGATTGCTGCCGATGATTGGACTGCGGGTAGCTGTCTTGCATGCCGTGGCAGGAACCATGATTCCACTCTTTGTCGTGGCTATCATGACCCGGTTCTTTGGTAAGGAACGCCGTTTTGCTGAAGGTTTGCAGATTTGGAAGTTTGCGATTTTCGCGTCGCTATCAATGACCATTCCCTACGTCGTCATTGCTGCCAGGCTTGGGCCAGAGTTCCCTTCACTGCTCGGATCGCTGGTTGGTTTGGCGATTGTAGTTCCTGCCGCAAAAAGAGGGTTCTTAATGCCTGGCGGCAGTCCCTGGGATTTTGAGGCCAAGAGTGCGTGGGATGAGTCGTGGAATGGAGCCGTCGGCGTTGATCTGACTGAAGCGCCGCCAACGTTGTCATTGTGGAAGGCATGGTTTCCATATTTTGTGATCGCGATTTTATTGGTCGCAACGCGATTACCTGTCCTGCAATTGGGGCCTCTGATCAAGTCGGTGGCTTTACCCTGGGATAGTAGCCTGACAGAAAATCTGTTCGGAACTCCTGTCACAATCAAGCCTGTTCAGCCTCTGTATCTGCCCGGGAGTGTCTTCCTGATTGCCGCGCTAGTGACGGTTGTGTTGCACCGTATGAGTAGTGCCGCTGTGGGGCGCGCCGTGAAACGTTCCGGCAGGATGTTGGTTTCTGCATCGGTTGCTTTACTTTTTGCTGTACCAATGGTGCAAGTGTTCTTGAATAGTGAGCAAGGGGCCGCTGGCTTGGACAGCATGCCAACCGTACTTGCTGAGGGTGTAGCTTCACTCGTGGGGCAAGCATGGCCCGCCTTCTCGGCGCTGATCGGAGGGCTCGGAGCGTTTGTTGCCGGCAGCAATACGATAAGCAATATGACGTTTTCGTTTTTTCAGTTTGGCGTGGCTGAGCGAATTGGTGCCGATCCAATCTGGGTGGTTGCGCTGCAGGCTGTTGGGGGAGCGGCTGGAAACGTGATTTGTGTCCACAATGTTGTTTCGGCTTGTGCTGTGGTGGGGTTGGTTGGGCGAGAAGGTGATGTGATACGGATAACAGGATTCGTCTTTCTGTATTACATTCTTGTGGCGGGGGTATTGGGCATGTGCCTGGCATGGACCTGATTTTTGGGACCTGCCGCGGTGTTGGTGCCCCTGTTTGTTGCTTTTGTTGCTGAAAAATGATTGAAATTACGTTTGCGATTAAAAACTCGAGATACCGAATTCATGACCATTGTTGAACCTCTGAATCCACGTGAACGCCTGTTGATGGGGCCCGGGCCGAGCACCGTGCCTCAACGAATTCTTCGTGCGATGGGCGCATCGACGCTCGGGCATCTCGATCCTCAGTACATCGGATACATGGACGAGACATGTCAAATGTTGCGTGATGTTTTTCAGACTGACAATGCGTTGACCTTCCCCGTCTCGGGTACCGGGATGGCAGGTATGGAAACAATCATTGTCAATCTGGTTGAGCCGGGAGATGAGGTGATCGTCTGCATCAACGGAGTGTTTGGTGGGCGAATGAAAGATAATATGGAACGAGCGGGCGCCACCGTTCACACCTTGGAGGTTCCGTGGGGAGAAACCTTCAGCCAGCAGGCCATCGCGGATGTGATTGCCAGGCATCCGGCTGCCAAATTGCTGGGAATTGTTCATGCGGAAACATCGACCGGAGCGTTGCAGGATCTGTCCGGGATCGGGGCAATGGTTCACGAAGCCGGAATGTTACTGGCCGTTGATACGGTCACCTCTCTGGGTGGGCACGAGGTGAAAGTGGACGACTGGGGCATCGATGCAATCTACTCGGGTACACAGAAGTGTTTGTCGTGCCCGCCAGGTTTGTCACCCGTATCCTTCTCCGCTCGGGCAATCGAGAAGATGGAGGCGAGGCAGACGAAAGTTCAAAGCTGGTATCTCGATGTTTCGATGTTGAAAAATTATTACACTGGTGGTGGTGGACGGGCCTATCATCACACTGCTCCCATCAACATGGTGTATGCCTTGCGTGAGGCGTTGGCGATTGTGTTGGAAGAAGGCTTGGAGGCACGGTTCGCGAGGCATCGCGAAATGCATCTTTTATTGCGGGAAGGTCTGGAAAATCTGGGCTTGAAGTACATTCCCACTGAGTCGCTCTGCACACTTAATTGCGTGTCAGTTCCCGAGGGGATCGATGAGGCAGCAATTCGCAGTCGCCTGCTGGATGAGTACGATATCGAGATCGGTGGTGGACTGGGTGTTTTTGCCGGCAAGGCTTGGCGAATTGGCTTGATGGGACATAACGCAAATCGGCGGAGCGTGGGGACTTTGCTGGCTGCATTGAAAGATTGCTTGGGCTAGGTGCCGAGCGAGAACAATTGGTGTCTCAGGCGTTTCGCCAGTCGCAAGCTGGTAGCTTACTCGTTGAGAATCGTGACGCTTCAGCATAGGAAATCCTTTTTGGCTGACTTTTGACGACGCATCTCCCCGAGGTTTGAGTTGCATCGGCTGCTGCGTTCCGGTTTTCGTTGTTGCGTTTTTTTGGATTGAAATTTAATCAGGATTGATGGTGACTTCACTCGAAGGACTGGCGTCAATATTTCCGCCCTCACGATTTGTACGCGATGCGGCAAACCAGGCGGCTTTTGAATCAGATGGCTTGACGGCCTTTCGGGCGAAGCCCCGAGCGGTTGTGATTCCAGAGACTGCCGGGGAAGTGATTGCCGCGGTTCGCTGGTGTCACGAGAATTCTGTTCCGTTCGTGGCACGCGGCAGTGGAACCAGCCTGTCTGGTGGCTCCTTGCCCGTTGCTGATGGGATCGTGATCGCACTCAACCGCATGAATCGTATCATTGAGATTGATCCGGATGAACGCATTGCTGTTGTAGAGCCTGGGGTGGTCAACCAGCACGTTACTGATGCAGCTGCCAAGTACGGTCTGTATTATGCTCCTGATCCTTCAAGCCAGAGTGTCTGTACCATCGGTGGCAACGTAGCATTCAATTCGGGCGGAGCCCATTGCCTGAAGTACGGCATGACCTCCAACCATGTCATTGGTTGCAAGGCTGTGTTGGCTACTGGCGAGGTGGTATCCATGGGCGGCCGCAGCGTGGAGTCTGTTGGCCCGGATTACACAGGTCTGTTCTGTGGCAGTGAGGGGCTGTTCGGGATCGGACTTGAGATCACATTGCGTTTGTTGCCCAAACCTGAAAAATTTCACACGGTACTAGTCGGATACAAGTCATTGCAGGCAGCAGGTGATGCGGTTTCTGCTGTCATCGATTCGGGGTTGTTGCCGGGAGCTTTGGAAATCATGGATGCTCTGGCCATTGAAGCCGCTGAAGCCGCGGTTGCGTGCGGCTATCCGCCTGAAGCTGCGGCGGTTTTGATTGTCGAGTTGGAGGGACCTGCCGAAAAAATTGAACATGAGCGAAAGCAGCTGGATGCTGTGCTGGCGACTACAGGCCACTTTGCAGAGCGAATAGCAGTCGATGAAGCTGACCGTCTTTCGATCTGGCGAGGTCGCAAATCGGCCTTCTCTGCCGTCGGGCGATTGAGCCCTGACTTCCTCGTGCAGGATGGGGTGGTGCCACGCAAGCGGCTGGGTGAAGCATTGGTTCGCATTGAACAGCTTTCGCGTGAGTCAGGTATTCGCGTTGCCAATGTTTTTCATGCGGGAGATGGAAATCTGCATCCTTTGATCATGTTCGACGGGAAGCAGGATGGCGCGTTGGAGAAGGCGGAAGCATTGGCGGCAAAGTTGCTGCGATTGTGTATCGAAATGGGGGGCTCAATCACCGGTGAACACGGAGTGGGAGTCGAAAAAAGAGACTTCCTGCCAGAGATGTTTGATGCGACCACCATGGCAATGATGGAGCGTTTACGTCTCGCATTTGATCCCGGACTGGTCGCAAATCCCGGGAAAATGTTCCCGGGTACCGAAGCACCCACGCTGACGCAGAGCGGCTTGCATCCACTTGAGAAAGCGGGGGTGATCAGTCGTGAATGAAACACTCCCAAGTCCAAAAACATTCGATGATCTGCAAGATATCATGCAGGCAGAGACGTCGATCCTGCCCGTGGGAAATCGAACCAAACAGCCGCTGGCAGACGACCAGCAGGCAACGTTGGTGTCACTCCGTGAACTGAAAGGGATTATCGAGTACGAGCCGTCAGAATTTACCTTCACCGCTTATGCTGGAACCACGATCAGCGAAGTCAATCAAGTATTGCATCAGCGGCAACAATATCTTCCATTCGATCCAATGCTGGTTGATGCCGGGGCGACTGTCGGCGGTTCTGTTGCAGCCGGTTTGTCGGGGTCGGGGAGATTTCGTTACGGCGGGATTCGTGATTTCGTGCTCGGTGTGAAGTTTCTCAGTGGCACTGGTGAGGTGATTAATTCCGGCGGCAAAGTTGTGAAGAATGCGGCTGGCTTTGATATCCCCAAATTGTTGACCGGCAGCATGGGGCGACTGGGGGTGATGGTTGAAATGACCTTCAAGGTGTTTCCGATGCCCGGGTGCAATCAAACCCTCGCGGTGGCCTGCGATTCGCTTGAAACCGCGATGCAGCGAATGTCGCTTGCTGCATCCTCATCATGGGAGCTTGATGCGATCGACTATCGCCCTGCATCAAAGACAATCTTTCTACGTTTGGCAGGGCCTGAGCAAGTCAATCAGATTCTGTTCCAGAAGATCAGCAAGACCTGGGGTTCTGATGTTACCGAGTTGTCCGACGGCGAGGCGATATGGCGGGCGGTGAACGAATTGGCTTGGACGCAGCCATCTCGTTCGTTGGCCGTCAAGGTTCCTGTCCATCGTTCGCTGATGGGGGAAATTGTCGATTTCGCCAGCCAGCGAAATGGTGTTGATTTGCATTTCAGCACGGCAGGAGCAGTTGCCTGGCTGCTGTGTGAGTCGCAGGATGATGTGGATCACCTCGATCAGGTCTTGCTGGGGAAACAGGCCGCTGGCTTGGTGGTCCGTGGAGCCCCTGAACGACCTCACATTGGTAGCTGGCCACGGACGGAGATTTCTTTGGCGGTGAAGCAGGCCATGGATCCCGTTTCAAAGTTTCCTCGTCTCTTTCATACATAAGAGTTCAGTTGCATGTTGCATGATATCGATCCTGAACAGCATGGCCCTTTGGGGCCCGAGATGGCGTCAGCTGTAAGTACATGCGTGCATTGCGGATTCTGTCTGGCCGCGTGTCCTACGTACAAGGTGCTGGGGCAGGAAGCCGATTCTCCGCGTGGACGGATCGTGTTGATGAAAGAGGTTTTGGAGGGCGCACTGCCCTTGGATGAGGCGTTGCCACATTTGGATCCCTGTCTCGGTTGTTTGGCCTGTGAGCCTGCTTGTCCCTCGGGTGTGTCTTACCGTGATCTGATTAGCCCTTTCAGAGCTAACGCTGAAGGTCAGCGAAGTCGTGGCCTGGGTGATCGATTCAAACGCTTTTTGACCCGTATGACGTTGCCCTATCCCACCCGGTTTCGTCTGGCTGCGAGGACCGGACGATTCGTCAAGCCGCTCGCCCACTGCTTGCCAGCCACACTGAGGGTGATGCTGGGGTTGTTACCTGATCAGCTACCTGCCAAGCAAAAATGGGACGCGGTCTATCCACCAGTGGGACCCAGGCGTGGCCGAGTTGCATTGCTTACTGGGTGTGCCCAAAGCGTTCTCGACCCGGACATCAACACCGCTACCATTGAGGTGCTCACAAGAAATGGCGTCGAGGTTGTGGTGCCCGAAAAGCAGGGGTGCTGTGGTGCCTTGAGTTGGCATGTGGGAGATCTCGGTCGTGCCCAACGATTTGCAAAAAATAATCTGCTGGCGTTCCCCGATGACGTCGATGCGTTCGTCACCAATGCAGCGGGCTGTGGGTCGGGGATGCATGAGTATCCACAGGTTCTCAAAGGCACAGCAGAAGAATCTGCAGCGAAAGCGTTTGCCGACAAAGTTTGCGATGTATCGGTGTACCTGGACAAGCTCGGAGATCTTGTGCCCATTCCAGATCGGGGGCGTCCGCTTCGTGTTGCCTATCACGACGCCTGTCATCTGGCCAACGCGCAGGGGGTCCGAACTCAACCCAGGAGCCTGCTGCGATCCATCCCAGGAGTCGAACTGTGCGAGATTGCTGATGCTCATCTTTGTTGCGGTTCTGCGGGAACTTACAACATTGATCAGCCCCAGATCGCTGAAACTTTGGGTCGGGAAAAAACTGATAACATCGTCGAGACCGATGCTGAGGTGGTTGCCACCGGAAACATTGGCTGCATGACGCAACTCAAGACACACCTCGAGCAACGTGAAGCATCGATTGCTGTCAGGCATACGATGCAGGTTCTGCGCGATGCTTATTGCGACGTGGACACCAGCTCCTAGAGTTTTCTGGTACCATCCGACCCAAGCGGTTGGACTTTGTTACCGCGTGGAATTGACATTCTGGCTGTGTGCCGGTCAAACATGCGTTTGCTCGCTTTTCTTTCTCCCGCCTTTACCGGACGCCTCTACTGATGCCGCTGTCACACGCTGACCTACTGAAGTTGAAACGATGGAATACACCTACCATCTACAATGGGTGGGAGCAGATCACAAAACGAGATTGTGCAGCCGATGCTTTCAATCACGAAGAAACCACTGATTTCATGCCTCAAATGGGGCCTATGGTCGGGTATGCCGTCACCTTGGTCATCGAGCCTTCGGAAAAATCGCACAAGCAGGTGGCCAATGCCTGGGAGGATTACCGTCGATATGTCGCGAGTCAGCCGGGCCCGAAAATAGTGGTGGTTCAGGATCACGATAAGCCCCGCGTCATTGGCTCATTCTGGGGAGAGGTCAACAGTAATGTGCACCGTGCTCTGGGGTGTGTTGGGACAATTACTGATGGCGCGATCCGCGATGTAGATGAAATGACCAATGCCGGTTTCAAGGCGTTGGCTCGCCGTCTGTGTGTTGGGCATGCCCACTCCATACCGGTTCGCTGGAATTGTGAGGTTGAAGTGTTTGGTCGAAGCATTCAGCCCGGGCAGTTGATCCACGCCGATAAGCATGGATTTCTTGCTGTGAGTCAGGACGAAGAAAGCGAATTATTAGCTGCGTCTCTGTTCATGGACGACAACGAATGTGAAACCGTGATTGCTGCGGCGAGAAGCTGCGCTGGGATATCGGGCGATGAGGCTGTTGAACGTATCAACAAGGCTGGCGCCGCGTTCGGAGCCGCAACCCGAAAACGTTTTGGCGCCAACGGCGAATGGTAGGAAGCCATCAGCTTGGAGCAACAGAAATGCTCTGTCCGAACTGGAAACACTGGCCAAACAGTAAATGCAAGGACGCAGCGATCCGCATTCAGGGGAATGGGATTTCTTGTTCGTTCCGTTCTACTGGAAGTCAAGCATGAACGTGCCATTGTCGGCGACGTCAAACAGTGGGCGACAATAGCGTCCACAGCCACGAGGGCCGCCGGGACGGTAGACAAGGCCCAGAGAAATGTTCCAGTTTTCTTCCGCGAAGCCACCGGTATTGGTCCCCTCATGAGGGATCAGATAGGTAGCACCGCTGCTCAGGCTGCAGTGATGCGTCAGCGGCATATTGAAGCTGGCACCCAGTAGACCGTCCTGGTTGTCCGTCCAGCCGGCCATCAGTTCGTACTCGCCGTTTCGTGCCAGTGGCCGGCGGTAAAAGAAACGGTACTGGTCGGTGGGCTTGATGCGGAAGTCGTTACTGAGTGGACTGCCTGTCTGATCAATGATGGTTGCCGAGATGGTCTCCTCGCGGACGCCAGCCATGAACTGGAATCCATAGGTGTCGCACTCCCGCGCCCGCCAGCTCAGTTCTCCGCGGAGCTGAAGTGAATTGCTTTGGAAATACCAGTCCTGATTCATGTAATCCAGAACAAGTCCATACTGCACACCGTAATCGACTCGTCGAAAGAAGCCCGCGGTGACAAAGACCTGATGTCTTGTGTCTGTGCTGAATGCTGTGCCGGACAGATTGTTCTGTGTGCCGCGAACACCGATCTGAGTCGCAATGTCCAGCCCCAGAAGCCGGTTCATCGATTTTCCTCGATTGAACCCTTCGTAAAACCCGAAGCTTCCACTGCCGGTTTGTTCCGTACCGTTATTCGGGTTGGTGATCCCGATGTGATTCAGAGGACCGGTATGTCCTTGCACACCCGCAAAGAACTCGTAGCGACACCAATCGAAACGGATCCGTGGCAGGAGCGTAGGCTCGCTGTCACAAGGGTTGCAGGCATCGCAACCACAGTCGGTCATGACTTCCATGCCACAACCATCACCTTCAATATACATCTCGCCTGGCTGAAAGCTTCCGCCACCGCACTCATCGCAGCCCTGCTGGCAACCGCGACATCTTGAAAACAGGCTCTCGATACCGCAGCCTGCTTCGAAAAAACCGCGAGGCTGTTCGATCCCGCAGCCAATTTCTGTGACACATTCTCCACAATCGCAAACCGGACCACAGTTATTCGCGTAGGAACCGATGAAACTGGTCCTTTGGATCGGTTCCGCATTGACGGTTTCCAGTTCCATGACATCCACGTCGGGCGACCCGGCGTTGTTTTCGTTTTTACGTTGGCTAACCGACTGAGTGGCTGGCCTGACGGGAGGGTCGAAATTGCCAGAACCGGGAGAGTTAGCGAAAGAATTGGAGGCGACCGGGGTTCGCAAGCGATTTCGGGGAGATACCTGCCGTGGGTGGCTGGTGCCTTCTTGAATTCGGCGAGATTGCGAGCCTTTTTCGGCCGCTAACATTGGCGAGGCTTGTAAAAACGTGGCGAACGCCAAAAAGCTGGCGATGCGGAGCAGTCCAAGTGATCGGTATGACGTTATCATGGTTTTACTTAACAGCGTTTGTGACCGCATGAGGTGCCTGAAATACGCCTCTGTGGAATCCTTCTTCTTAATCCATCGGACCCTGCTAACCCGCATAATGAATAAATCCTCCCTAATCGTTACTTTTTCACACCTGTGCCGTTGTCCACTGTTGCGTCGGGATTCGAGTGGTTTCGTTGCTTTCGCAATTTGTGTTCTGCTGTCCGTAGGCACGCTCCATTCGGCTACTGCACAAGATGATGCTGCAAAGCCGGCTCCCGCTTATCCCCTGGCCGTGGCGGTCAGCGGCGACGACCTCTACACGGTGGATCTGGACCTGCCAGGCGTGTGGAAGACAAGTGATGTCACCGCCTTGTTTGCCGAGGGGACAAAACTGCTCAGAAAGCCCATGAATCGCCCCCGCTGCGTTGCGATGCATCCGACAAAGGGAATTCTGGTCGGTGATACAGCGACTCGCGAGATTTACTGGATCGAGTCAGAGGGGGCGGCACCCAAACCACTAACCAACGGATACTTGGGAGTCGTCATGGCGCTGGCGGTAAGTCCTGATGGAAAAACTATCTACGCTGGAGATGCCGAAAAACGCGCTACCTTCAAGTTGCCTGTCGAGGGTGGAAAGCCAGAGCTGGTAGCTCGCGTCAATGCTCGTGGCTTGGCATTCGATTCTGATGCGAAGCTTTGGGCCGTGACTCCTGATGCTGCTGCTGTCAAACGCATCGATGTTTCCAGTGGAGAAGTCGAAGACATTGTCACTGGTCGACCTTTTCAGTTCCCCAACGGGCTTTGCTGGGCAGGTGATCATGGATACGTCACCGATGGCTACGGAAAGTGCATCTGGAAGTTCACACCCGACGGCAAGACAGAGAAGTGGCATGAAGGTGAGCCACTGGTCGGGCCCGTCGGCATTGCCATCACTGATCAATCGATTTTTGTTGCCGACCCCAAACAGAAAGAAATCTATGAGTTCGACCGTGAAACGAAGACACCAAAAACCAGGCTGACCACGGAGGGCAAGTAGCCAACGGTGGGGCTGCGGTGAGTGAGATCGGATGGTGTGCTGCGTGCAACCATGCTGCCAGGGTCAAGGTCCCACGCCGCGAGGGAAAGGCAAACGGAACGCCAAAAAGGTACCGTGCCGTGTGATGTCGCCTTAAGGAGCCCACACGATCTTCGTGAGCGTCGATTGAATCCGCAGTCGGGCTCGCCAGAGCCCGCTGTCAGGGGCAGCAAAGCCCACTGTCCGAGCACCATATCCGAGCATCATGCCGGTGAGCAACGTCGGCGATACTGTTCAGTATTGACGAGCGATAAGGCCATTTTTGCCAGGTTAGCTGCTTGCGATTCTGCTGTCGGCAGCAACTCGATCTGACATGTCGTACGGATGAAATGACCTGCCAATTTCCTCTGCCAGTGTCTGTAAATACA
>JAPOKD010000667.1 GCA_029977825.1 Planctomycetota bacterium
TGCGGATGATCCTGATCGGCTGCGCGCGATTTACCAGCATCAGTTCAATGAAGAATGCTGACGGTCCGTCAACACCTACGCCTTCAACGGTCAATGTATGACTGCCTGACGACAGCGGTTGAGCCAGTTCGGTTTCTTTGATTCCCTGATAGGGAGACGCTGTATCAACCAGCACGCCATCGATCTTGACTCGCAAGCTCGCATAGCAGGGCGAGAACCTCAGCTTGCCATTTGTCTCGTCTTTGTCGATTTGAAACTGTTTCTGGAAGAGTATGTTCTTCTGCGTGTCTGAATTCGGATGCACCCATATCCAGTTGGTTGACGGCTCGTCGCCAGGCATTTGGCCAGATGCTGTGGAGAGAACCCGAGAGACAAGCTTCTCCGGGACAAAAGGCACGGAAGTAATCCAAAAAAGGCAAACGCAAAATGCGAGGATGTTTCTCCTCAGCGTAGGGCGAATCCGGCAGTGCTTTGCAGCTTCGTACGAATCACGATTCATCCGAGATCTCGCAGTACGCGCAGATTGATGACATCCCATTCCTCACCAACTTCTTCATTCATACCTTTCTCTGTTTCAAGATATCCCGGCAGCTTTCCGAGTACCGAATCTTCCATGACAAACCGGAATGCATCTAACCCTATCTCTCCCAGTCCGATGTGCTCGTGCCGATCAACGCGACTCCCAAGTGGCTTTTTGCTATCGTTGAGGTGCAAGGCAGCGATCGTTTGTCGGGGCAGAAGATCGTCGACCTTTTGTCGCATTTCATCAAAGCCGTCTCTCGTGTTGATCTCGTAACCAGCCGCATAGGCGTGGCAAGTGTCCAGACAGATCCCGACGCGGTCGGGTTGTCCGATTCCATCGATCATGAAGGCTAATTGTTCAAGCGTGTGTCCGAGGCAAGAGCCTTGACCAGCGGTGTTTTCCAAAAGCAGCCTGCAGGCACCGGGTACGACTCGATCCAATGCCTCCGTTGCTGCGTCAACGATTCTTGCCAGTCCTTCTGACTCCGAGCTTTCGGTGAATGATCCCGGATGGACGACAAGACCATTGAGTGAAAGCGCGTTGGCGCGTTCCAGCTCAATCACGAGTGCGTCGATTGATTTGCGAAATAACTCATCCTTGGGAGACGCCATGTTGATCAGGTACGAGGCGTGTGCGATCGGATACCCTACTTGAGATGCAGAGATCGCTGCGTTCCATGCTTCGACTGCCGATGCATCGAGAGGTTTGGCTCTCCAAACTTGTCCTTCCGAACCTGAAGCGGCCTGCGGAGATCCACTCCCCGTTTGTAATTCGCGCACAGGAATGGAGTTCGGCTTCTCGTCGGTGAACACGGGCCACTGTCGAGGTGGGTTGCTGACGAATATCTGGATGCAATCGCAGCCAACCTCCTCGGCGCGGCCGACGGCTTTCGATATTCCACCCTGACAGGAAACGTGTGAGCCTAGCAGCATGCTGTGATCTCGGGGTTAGGGTACAACGTTTGCATGGTTTCCCGCAGTTTAGCCGTTTCGCGTGCCAAATCGCTATTGGGCCGTTTTGCTTTCTGAATCGCTGGGAGCGAGAGGGGGGTGGTGACGGCGGGCTGTCGCGGGCGATTTGGATGCGTCCGCGATGCTGGGGTAGCGAGCTTCTTCCAACAGGTTTGGGGGGTATCGAGCGACTTGACCACCACATTTTCCGGCAACTGGGCGTGCAGATTGTCTTTGCCGGCCCAAAAAACGTGATAATGCTGTTGAGGGGAACTTTGAATCGACGACATGAGTAACATGTGCCCACTGTGTTTCGGCCGCCCAAGGGCTGGAAAGTCGGCTTTATTGCTGTCGCGAGCTGCCTCGGCATTGGGTCGGGTTTGCACTGCGTCGCTAGCGAGTTAGTCCATGGAAACCAAAATATCGGTCTCGATTATCTGCCTGAACGAAGCAGATATCATCGGCGAGTGCCTGCAGCAAGCGTCTCGCGTTGCGGATGAAATTGTGATTGTCGATTCAGGAAGCACTGACAAGACACTTGAAATTGCCCAGAGCCACGGTGCGAAGATCTTCCATCAGGATTGGCTCGGATATGGGAAGCAGAAAAACTTCGCCTTGAAGCAGTGCAGCAATGAATGGGTGCTAAGCCTTGATGCTGACGAAGTTTTGACCGACGACTTGATTGAAGAAATCAAGGGGCTCAATTACGGTTCGGATGTAGTGGGTTACCGCGTGGCACGCAAATTGTTCGTGGGTGACCGATTCATTTGTTGGGGCGGTTATTACCCGGACTACCAGTTGCGTTTGTTCCGGAATTCGTTGGGCGGCTTCAACGAATTGGCTGTTCATGAAAGTGTCCAGCTGCCCGCAAAGGCAAAGGTCAATGATCTGAAGAAACCGTTGGATCACTTCTCTTACGATTCGTTGGAGCAGATGGATGCTGCTTTCAAGAAATTTGCCAAGCTTTCGACGAAGAAAAGAAATCGATTTTTGAATCCTCTTCGAGCTGTTTTCAATTTCTTTTACACTTTCTTCTATAAGTATCTGTTCAGGCTTGGATTCCTGCATGGCTTGATGGGACTTCGTCTGGCTTGGATCCACTCGAAGTACTCGTTCCTGAAATACATTTATCGGATCTGAGATTTTGAGTTTGTGCTCATCTGCGGCACTGGCTTGCCTTGATGCAGATTATTGTTGAATCGCTGAAGTCACGCGCATGAGCACGCCCTGTGGCTTCAGTGAACAACGAGCTGCTTGGCTGATGCAACAAGCGAGACGATTGCTGCTCGTGCATTTTCATGGCCGCACTTGCTGATCTTGCAACGAGTAGTCTGATGCGTTACCGCACTGTAAGTGTCGCTTAAAGCCGGTCGTACTTTTTGCAGGAGCCTTTTGCTTTTTCGACCGGATATCGCGTCGCGTTCTTGTCAAGTTTGGAGGCGATCGCTGAGGAAATGTCAATGTTGCAGACGGATGCAAATTCGATTGCGAACATCATGATGTCAGCGAGTTCATCGGCAACTTCTTCGGCATGATCCGGTGAAGACGCGAAGGCTTGCGATGCTTTGTTATCAACCCAGCGGAACTGGTCAGCCAGTTCACCGACTTCTGACATCAGTGCCATGACCAGATTTTTTGGATCGTGATACTGAAGCCAGTCGCGTTCTTCAACGAAATGGCTGATCAGCTGTTTCAGTTCGATCAGTGTTGTATCACCGTCTGTGCCCATCTTGTTGACGTTCCTGTGGGGGGTAGCGTGTGGCCTGCAGGGAAGAACACAAAATCAATCTTCACTGGTGATCCGTCCATCATCATATGCCTGCAGAGCGTAGTTGGCAGTCGTGGACCGAACTGGCGAAATGTTAGCTGCGCGGGTGTTCTTTGGCAGCAGCCCAACTGGGAGGCTTGGCTCGCGATCTCTTTGCTTCGGCAACGCAAGTGACTAGATCACTGGCGGCCGTAAGGAACGTGATAGCATGACGTCTGCCCAGCTGGGCAGTGGTGTATCAGGATTGGACAGAAACGCACTTTAGGCCCGTTTGACCTCTGTTTCTCCCGGACTGAAAAAGGGAAATGGGAAGCAGCCCTGTGATTCGAGCGAAAAAACAGCTCTTTGCGGACTATTTTTTCTCAAATACGAGCATTTCTGACCTCGGTGCGGGGTTGATAGAAAAATACACTCCCGAGCCGAAAACCTGCGGAATACCGTCAGGATTGGCTTTCTCAACGACTAAAATCCGGTTTTGCGGACTGTGATTTGCCAAGTAAACTACCTGCGTTCCTGTTTTGTGCCAGCTTTTTAAAGATGGCGGAACTCTTTTCCCTGAAATGTGTTTTATCCACATGAA
>JAPOKD010000170.1 GCA_029977825.1 Planctomycetota bacterium
CCAATGACGCCCTGGTGCGACGCGGGACAACGGTTGTTCCCGGGGGTGGGATGACAAGTCAGCAGAGAATTCAGATGATCTTTGATCACCGCTGCACTTTGCTGTGTTGTACTCCAACCTATGCACTGCATCTTGGCGCAGTTGCTGAAAAGCATGGCATCGACCTGACCAAAACAGCTATCCGCCGAATCATTGTTGCTGGTGAACCGGGGGGATCAACGCCGAGTGTAAGAAATCGTCTGGAAGCACTGTGGGACGCCAGAGTAATAGACCATACAGGAGCCAGTGAAGTAGGAGCCTGGGGCTTTGGCAACTCCGCAGGTACAGGCATACACGTGATCGAAGATGAATTTATTGCCGAGCTGCTGTGCTTTGATGTGGAGCATCCACAGGGGATGGAGGTGGAGGACGGAGAGCAAGCAGAGTTGGTGCTGACGAGTCTGGGAAGATCTGGAGGGCCTGTGATTCGTTACCGGACAGGAGACATTGTTCGTGGGTACAGGAATCATGATCAAGAATGTGGATTCTTGTTTCTCGAAGGTGGTGTTCTTGGACGTGTCGATGACATGATGGTGATTCGTGGAGTCAATGTATTTCCCAGCAGCATAGAGTCCATGGTCAGAGAAGTTGCACCTCTCGCTGAGTTTCGCATGATTGTTTCACGCGTTGCTGAAATGGATCAGCTTGCGATCGAGTTGGAAGCTGATCAGGCGAGCGTGACCAGGCTTTCTGACTTGATCCGGGATCGCTTGGCGATGCGAGTCAGCGTTGAGGCAGTCGCCTCGGAAAGCTTGCCCAGATTTGAAGCCAAAGCGAAGCGGCTAGTCGATCGTCGTAAGATATAGAGGTTGGAAGAGGAATTGCCCCTGTTTATTGGACTTGGACAAGAGCGCGTAATCACAAAATGACTGAGCCCGTTTTTAATGAGCCACAAACAAAATTGCCCGCTGGTGTTGTACCGGTGGGGTTGGGGCGTGATGAGAATTCAGCGGTTATTATCAGCTGGAGCGATGGTGTCGAAACAAAGTGGTCAGCGTTGCAGTTGCGTAAGGCCTGTCCGTGTGCGACCTGCCGGGAAAAACGACGGGGTGAAGAAAAACAGCAGGGCGTCGGAAGTAAGCTTGCTGGTCTGCCCGTATTGAGTGCTGCTGAAGCGCAGCCTTTAAAGATCGTTGGAATGAAGCCTGTGGGATCGTACGCCTACAATATAAGCTTCAGTGATGGGCATTCTTCCGGCATCTATTCCATGCAGTTGTTGAGGTCATCTGACTGATTCTCAGGATTTTTTCTGCGCAGTTGCGAATCAGTTCTTGCAGGGTTTCGTGGTGCAATTGAGGCATATGCTGCACTCTCGAGACACAGTGAACTTTCGAGGAACCGTGCACGTTTGCGGGCCAGTGAACGTTCGGGTTACAGAGTGTCGGATCCAACCAGAGGAACATGATACCGCGTCTCTTGCTGATTCCGTTTGTGGTCAGTTGATCCTGTTCCATCGTTCGTTTGGTCGGGGGGGGCGGCCCTATCTCTTTGCAGTCAAGCATGTAGGCTTGGTTAAAAATCAGAAAAGACTCATCGGTACTAGCTTGAAATCAAGCGGCGTTAGGCAACAGTCTTCTGGATTCAAGTGCTGCGGGAAAAGCCCGCCGATCTGTTTCACACTTGCAGGTCGGCATGCAGGTACCCTGGCAACTGAGACGTTTATCCAGAGATTGGGATTGGAGGGGGGAGATGCTGTGGTTGCAACGTATCAAGGAATGGTGGCGTGTTTTTCGTGATCCTGTCGAAAAGGAGAAAAGAAAGCAGGTAAAGCGAACTGAGAAGATAGCAAAGATCCTCAACAGGAATCGCCAGTCAGAGGAACACTAAGCTGAAAATGAGGGCATGTAGTGAGGGCATGTAGTTTGTGGCATGCGTTGTTGGAAATGCCTTGCTGCTTCGTCTGCATCAGTCTTATTGAAATGCTGAGGTAAGCTTGCCGCTGGCGTGTCCGTGTCGGCGCACGACGCTGGGGAAGGCGTGCCAGCTATCAGACTTTTACCAACTTGCTGACCCGTCCTCCACGAACCCATTCTGTGACGAAGATGTTTCCATCTGCGTCGAAGCATGCATCGTGAGGGTGGACGAATTTTCCGGCAATCCATTTTTTCGGGCTTGTTCGCATTGCTTCCTTTTTGTCGAGCACTCTGTTGCGCCACGCTTCATCGTCGCCGAGCTGTGCGATCGGTTTGTTTGATGGCCCTAGAATCGTAATTCGGGCGTGCAAGTCAGGCACCAACAGCAGGTCACCTTGGCTATCGATGTCTGCGGGAAACAGGAATCCGCTCTGGGTGCGCAGGTGTTTGCCATTCATGTCGAACCACTGAAGTCTTGAGTTTGCACGGTCGGCTACGACCAATTTTGGATTCCCGTCCCTCACATCAAGCCACTGTCCGTGGGGTGTGCGGAATTGGCCATCCGCTTGTCCAAAGCCTCCAATCGCCCTGATGAAGTTGTCTTGGGCATCGTACTGATACAGGTACGCGCTGCCGTAGCCATCACCCAGGTAATAGCCGCCGTCTGGGCGGAAGCTGATGTTGGTGGGGCGGAAACCAAGTTTTTTGCCACCGAATCCCGAATGTTCAAAAATCTGTTCACGATCGCGAGTCCATACAAGCTCACCCGTCAGCGACATCTTGGCAAACGATTTCTTGGCGTAAGAGGCAGACAGGTAAATGAACTCTTCATTACCTTCGGTTCGAATGTCGATGCCGTGACCACTTGAGGACGACGAGTCGCCCCTGGTAACGCTGTGGAATCCAGCAAGACTCTTGACGAATCTTCCATCTGGATCAAACACGTAAACAGAGTCAGGCGTGCCCGTGTGTGTGATGTAGACATATCCTTGTCTGTCGACGCACACACCATGGGATGCATTTCCATAATCGTGAGTCGAAGGCAAACTGCTTCGCCCCCAATGATGAACGACTCGGTAGGTGTGTTCTCCGGATCCGACGATTGGGGCGTTTGTTCCGGACTTGTCCTCGGCATTCAGAATCAGGGGGCCTGCCACCATTGGCAGTGCTGCAGTTGCGCGTGTGGTGGTGGACAGGAAGTGTCGGCGGCTCGTTCTGTGCTTTGGCATGGTGTTTACCTTTTGGGCGGGATTGACCTGGGTAGACAGGGGCTGTCGGACCATCAGTAATCGACTGAAGTCGTGTGGAGTTATTTGTGAGAACTGAAGCCGCAGTGCTGGCGATGGCTCATCAATTCTCTACTGAGTTGGGACGTGATTGATTGTCCAATAGAGTTCATCGCTGAATTCCATTCCGTTCACTGTTTGCAGGTGAATCTTGATATGGGCCTGATCGACAGGTATCAGTTCCGGAATTTTCAGCTTTACACTTCTCCCGTCTGATCCCAGTGTGATTGACTCAATCTGAAGCGGTTCAGTCCCCCGCTCGTCCGTCAGCGGCGAATACCGGTCTGATCCATAACTGCTTCGCCAATGATAATTCCATTGGATGGCTTGGTATGAACCAATGTTGGTAGCACTATTGGGATCAAGCGGGAAATTGAAACTGATCAACAGACCGTCGTTCTGGACCTTGCAATCGGTCACCATGTGCCATGGCTTGCCAGTGTATCGCACGCGTTGCACGCCTCCGTCTTTCAGTCCGGCACGCCCTCCACCATTCCAGCCCTGCAAGCCAGTTGCGTAGACCTGGCCGTCCATGGGGTTCACTCGGGCACGCATGATTCCAGTGCGAAAATCAAATGGAAGTTTCGCAATCGCTGCTTGACTATACCCTTGGGTATCCTGAATCATCAGGTAAGACATCCAACCCTTGCCAAAGCTTGTGTGCAGGAGGTGGCCTGATAGCGGACCCCATCGCTCGTCGTCGACCCAGAGTTGGCCACCGGATGAATTGTCGAAGTCTTGTGGCATCCAGATGAGTGGAGGATCAAACGACGACGGTGGCACCACATTCTTAATGTCAATGGTTCCACCCCCAGGTTCCCACATGCCAGGGATCGAATACGTTTGAACCCAACCATAAAACCCATTGGGTTTAAGCAGGCTGACCTTGGATGCCGGGGTCCACTGTCCCTGGTTGTCGCTCGCTGTCGGTCGTCCGTCGGGAAGCATACCCATCCCGTTGGGGGTTCGAAATCCGGTGCAAAAAACTTCCCGTTTTTTGCCGTCAGGGGATATCTTGATGACCGCACCGGGCAGTGTTGAATCCGCACCGTGGCCACTTTTGCTGTAGAAAAAATTCCCGGCTCGGTCTGTCTGTAGATCAAAGTTGAAGGCATGGAAATTGACAGACACATCCGTGTCGGCACTGAAGCTCTCATGGAAGTCGGCTTCTCCGTCCTGATTCAGGTCATGCAATTTCACGATCCGGTCCTTGCATGTGACAAAGATGTGGTTGTCAACCACTTTCACCCCGAACGGTTCGTAGAGGCCAGCTGCGAACCGCTTCCATCGAATGTCGGTCAGTTCGAGATCGACACCGGAAGCAATCCAGATGTCGCCACCGTAGGTTGATATCGCCAGACGACCATCAGGAAAAAAGTCGAGTGCTGATGTGCGAAACCAGCTATTCCAGGGATTCGATTCTGGAAGCGTCAGGGTATCCAGGGCATACCCGGTTTGCTCCAAGCCTTGATAGCCGACGGTATGCAGTACTTCTGGCCAACGTAATGGGCCACCCGACGTAAGTTCAGACGGAACTGCATAATCTTTGGTAGGGCCAGATTGAAGCGCTGCAAGCCATGCATTCAGCGACTTTAAGGTGCTGCCTTGTGATCGGTGCACGGTAATGTTGCGAGTTCTGTTGTCCTCAGGGATCATCAGGCACAGTCGGCCTTTTTTGTCAATGTTCCACTTGGCGTTGGCGTTGTCACCGGTTACGGCTGCGGCGGTGTATTTGACGAGCCGCCTCTGATCATATTGGTAACTGATGATGAAACAGCTTTCTGCGGGGCGGGTCTGCTGTCCCGTTGCGTTTGTTGGTGACGGCTTGATTGACTCCCAGCCTGCGGTGACAGAGCCTATTGCATGGTGGATGTCTGGTTCGCTTAACGTGTTATCGGTTGTCAGGCCGTGAGCGACTGACAGGATTAGCGGAACGCCAGCCATGATTTGCATGCTGTGTGTCAGCCCGTTTTCCCGCTGTGCCGGATGCTCCAGAATCGCCCGATTGTCAATCGAATAGCTCAAAACGACATCTTGACCGTGGTTGTAATGTCCGTGGTAGTCCATCCAGTCTTGCGGCATCGGGCCACGTGGCAACAGATCACCTGGCGGATAATCGAGCGATCCATCATGTCCCCATGCCCAGCCGGAAAATGCTTCGAGTTCTTTGCCTGCCGGGTTGACGGTGCCTTCACCTCGATCTCGGATGTGCTGGGTTTGCGTGAGGTCAAGTCCGCCATTCCAGATGCCTGCTTGATCCATCGAATGCAGGTCATAGGAGAGCGTGATGCTTCCGAGATTGACATTGAGAACGCTGCTATGTTCTCGTCCCAGTTGTGAGGCCAGCGTGCTGCCGTAATCCCGTCTGACTTCAGGTTGCTCGGAGCCATCGCGTGTTCCCTTGGGAAGACCCTGCAAGTATTCCTCGTTGACCTTGAAGTAGTCTGGGTTTGCGGGCTTCATGAATTGTTCACGAACGTAATGGACAACCTGATACCGCTCTTTGGGCGTCAGGTGTCGCATGGCAGACATCAGGCCCCTGCCCTTTGACAACGTCATGAACATCTGGAAAGGGTCGGAGCCAAAACGCATCTTGTCAGTACCAAAGGCGCGAGCTGTGGGCAGCGACGGTGAGTTGCCATCGTCTCCATGGCAGTTGAAGCAATAGCCGTGAAAAATTCCTTTGCCTGTTTCAAAGTCCCGCGAACGTAGTTTGCGGATGATGCCTGCGTGATCCAGATCCAGCGTGTCGTCCTCGAATTCAAGCTGCTCAGGCTCTGGCATCAACTTTTCTGCGCGAGACTCTCCTCCCTCGGCAACTTCCATCAGATAGAGAGTCAGATCAAGAAAATCTCGAAGGTTACCAATGGTGGCGGCCAAACCTTCGGGCATGACTGATTGACTATTCGTCTTGATTGCCTCAATCTCGTCTTTCGAGATGACACGTGTTCTCTCCAGATCGTTCGCGGATCGCACCGTTAGTGTGTTCTCGTCTTCGCTGATCACAAGTGCCACAACGACTTGTCCACTTGTGGTCAGGATCGATCTTGTTTCGTAGTCTTTATGAATCACTTTTGATGGGTAAAGCAGTGATTCGACCAAGTGCGCATCGGATACCTTTCTGCGGATGGTCAGATCTGGGCCCAGTGGCGATTTTTTTGTAGTCGCATGATCGTGGCCTTGGGGATGGCAGTGAATGCAAGACGCGGCAGTGGTGTGAAAAATCAAGGCACCACGTTTCGCATCTCCGCGTTGGCGTGCCTGAAGTGCCAAGTCTGCCGCGGAGACAGCTTTAAGCTGTTCAATGAAGGGCTTCGGTTGGCGAACTGTTTCCGCGAATACTGAAACAGTTGCGCAACTCATAAACAGACATGTCACTGAAAAAATGTGTCTGCATAACAGGTGATGCATAGAACCAGGCAACGATGGTGGGCGGTGATGGGCGGTGAAGCTCAGCGTGAATCTCTCAAGTTTACACTCATTGGATCCTTTCTGGCTGTAGTTCCGGCCTTTCGTGCAGTGGGCACCCTTGTATTTGAGAGGTGGCAAGCGTGGGGTGTCATGGGCGAAGTGGATGGCGTCAATGACTAGCCACGTTCAGAGTGCTGGTCTGTGCAATCATGCACATCGCAGTTCGTTCCGTCAGATGAGTGGACAAATGTTAGGTCTGGCTTTGCCTGCTTTTCTGTGCGACACGACACAACGCTCCAATTCAGCCAATACTGGTCCCGTGCCCGCGACTGTACTCCTTTTGAGTTGCTGCGATGGCGGGTGGCAGTGTTCAAAATGGTCGTCTGTCGCAGGTTGCGAATTCACCCCGCAGAGGGGGCCGGACTTTGTGTTTTTGAAAAAAAATGACAATTCCCGGGAAAAAAACTTGGTCGTTTGCGGGTAACCGCTAACCTGTGTGGACAAAGGATTGCGGTCGCGGAGGATGCGACTGAGCGGTTCTTCTTATCTCTCAACATGATTCATGAATTCTACTCCAGCACCAGCCTGCCTCGGTAAAGAACATGGGACTTAACATGCGCCAAACTTCCAGCAAACCAGAGCACTCCACTCGTAAGTCCGCTCTGCGAAGGCGAATCTTCGAAGTCTTGGAGTCACGTCGACTTTTGGCAGCGAATGCAAATTTTGATTGGATGGAACCGGGGCATTGGCATGGTGGTTGGGAAATGACACCGGCCGAATTTCAGCAGTACTCCCCTTTCGGTCCCATGCAGGAAGGCGCCTACGACAATTACTTGAACAATCTTGATGGACACGATTGCGGCGGCGACGGAGATGGACCGCCACATGAGCCAGGCTGTTCATGCGGCCAATGTACGGCAGTAGGGCCAAAGTTGTTTGTCGAGCGTCCCGAGCAGATATTTGACTTCATTGAAGAAGGCGGTGGGGCCTCGGGATCCTCGTCTCCTGCAGCTTTGGCTGATACCTTTCTGTTGCACAGTCTTCCCAATGCAGATCACACGATCTACCTGGATTTCGACGGGCATGTGACTGAGGGGACGACATGGAACGCGGCTAGTGGGATCAGCAGCATTGTATCACCCGCTTATGACCCAGCAGGAAATGGTTCTGGCTTCTCAGACAGTGAACTTGCGCAAATCCAGGGAATATGGAAGCGGGTTGCCGAAGACTTTTCGCCATTCGAGATCAATGTGACGACGGAGGATCCGGGTGCTGCGGCGTTGAGTAAGACTGGTGGCTCAGACACACAGTGGGGATCGCGTGTGGTCGTCACAGAAGATTGGGACAACTGCGGGTGTGGAGGCTTTGCCTACCTGACAAGTTTTAATGATTCGGTCGACGAACCAGTCTTTGTTTTCAACACAAGCGCCATTGGAGTCTCTGCTGCCGCGACTCATGAAGTTGGTCATGCGTTGGGACTAAGTCACGATGGTACCACGGCAGGTGCTGCCTACTACGGCGGCCATGGTTCGGGCGAGGTTGCATGGGGCCCGATCATGGGAAGTGGTTACAGCACCAACATGACCACATGGGATGCCGGTGAATACTACCAAGCCAACAATAGCGAGAATGATTGGCAGATTATTACTACCAACAATGGTTTCGGTTTCCGATCAGACGATCATGGTGGCACGATTGGAACGGCCAGCACATTGGAGAACGAGGGCGCGAACGCCAACAACGCCAACCTTGTAGACGTCAGTGGTTTTGGTGTCATTTCTCAGGCCGCCGATCAAGACTGGTTTGCTTTCGAAACGGGCGAAGGCCAGATAAATCTCACGATTGATTCCTATGTGCAGGAGACGTTTGTCAACAACGGTGTCGGGTTCACTCGTTCAATTGAAGCAACTCCTTTAGGCGATCAAGGATCGAACCTCGACGTGGTCGCAACTATCTATGATAGTGCTCAGAATGTTGTGTCGACATCCAATCCGGCGACGCAACTCAGTGCTTCTTTCACAAACCTTGATTTGGCTGCGGGAACCTATTACATCGCTATCGATGGCACTGGTTATGGGAACTGGGCTGCTAACCCACCCACTGGATTCGACCAGTCGGTGAGTCGAGGGCAGTATTTGATCAGTGGTACGGTCGTGGTTACCTCGCAGACTCTCATTGCAGGAAATGATTCGGCTACGACTCAAGTTGATACGCCCGTGGATATCAATGTTCTGGAAAATGATTCAGATCCCCAGAATGGCGCGTTTTCAATCACTTCCCTTGGAAGTCCCGCAAATGGACAGGCGACGCACAGCGGTGGAGTCGTTACTTACACGCCGAATGCTGGGTTCAGCGGCACAGATGCCTTCACTTATACGATCACTGATGATCAGCAGGAAACTGCAACTGCAACAGTGACTGTTTCCGTTGTGCCCCCAACTCCTCCTATTCTGTTTGTTGATGATGACCAGGGGGCGAGTTACGAGAGATTTTACACGGCTGCTCTGGATGCGAATTCATTGCAGTATGACAGTTGGCAGGTGTCTTCTCAGGGTCTGCCAGTGACAAGTGA
>JAPOKD010000730.1 GCA_029977825.1 Planctomycetota bacterium
GCCCTCCACTAAAACAAAGATCGGAATTGCCGACCTGGACATCTCGGAACTGGAATTGCTGGTTGGCCCGCGTGCTCTGTCACGAGCGTTTCGCAATGCGGCTCGTAAAGCTACGCCCGCGACGGTGACAATTTTGACTTACGGCCAGGTCAACGTGATGGCGAATCAAAATCAACCCCCTGCCCCTGCTAACCCTCTTCAGGGAGACACCAATCCGGAAGAACGCCCCGAACCTGACGAGAACCAGCTTACTGGTATCGGCAGTGGTGTGATCGTGTCGAAGGACGGAATGATCATCACCAACAACCATGTGATCACCGGTGCCAAAAGGGTGGTGGTAAAACTGGCTGACGAAACCGAGTTGGAAGCGACGGCAGTCCGCGGCGATGTCGACAGCGATGTGGCGACACTCAACATCAAACGCGAAGGCGGCTTCCCCGCAGTTGAGCTCGGCGATTCCGACTTACTTGAAATTGGTGACTGGGTTTTAGCGATCGGAAGTCCATTCCGCCTCGAAGCAACGGTCAGCGCGGGCATCATCAGTGCCAAGGATCGTGCGTTGCGACGCATCAGCCGAGGCCGTCTGCTGCAAACGGATGCAGCCATCAATCCGGGCAACTCGGGCGGACCTCTGATCGATCTGGATGGACGTGCCATCGCAATCAGCACTGCCATTGCCTCGCGCAATGGGTCTTATCAGGGAATCGGTTTTGCAATCCCGATCAATCAAGCCAAGTGGATTGCCGATGAACTTGCCGAGCACAACAAAGTCAGACGTGCTGCGATTGGCATTCGCATGGCGGAATTGAATCCAAAAATCGCTGGAAAATTCAAGCTGCCCGTTGGCCTGGGTGTTCTCGCGTATCAGGTCACCAAAGACTCTGCTGCCGAAAAAGCCGGCATCGAGCCCCTCGATGTGATCCTTGAATTTGCAGGCGAGAAAGTCAGCGACCCAAGCAGCTTTCAGGAAATCGTTGAACGCAAACCTGTGGGATCAATTCAGGACATCAAAGTCTACCGCAAAGGCAAAGAGATCATGCTGAAGGTGGAATTGGCAACCCTTGAGGATCCCACCTTGCAGAAAGAAGATTCGCAAGACAGGGACTCTCAAGAGGAAGAATCCAACGATAAGCCTGGCGACAACAATTCGGAAGCAGGCGAGAACAAAGACTCCAGTTCCAACGCTGATAAGGAAAACGGTGAAAACCAGAAGAATTGATCACCGTGCAAGCCAACTGGGGCGGCAGTATTTCTGAAAACACTTTCCGCCCCGACTCCACGGCAGATGGGATTGGCGAAACATGATACCTGAACCAAGGGCCTCATCGCCAAGCTGATCAGACGTCAATGAGTTCACGAATGAAGTTCGGATCCGGATTGCTCTTGCCCTTTTTATCGCATTTGAAGAACTCGCTGACGTAACGAGTGGTGGTGCGTTTTTCTGGCACCTTGAACCGATCTCCCTTCTGCAGCACTGGCCGGTATTCATCCATCCTTCCGAATTGCCGGGTGCCTGCCGCCTGACAGGGGAACCAATGTCCTTTTCCGGAAGCGTCCTCAAGATAGAACTCGGGGTAACAGTGTTCCGGAATCCAGACCATGCGAGCGGGTATCTTGGCATTTCTGCACAAGGCCACGAACAGGCTTGTCATTTCTTCACAATCTCCACGTCCTTCCCGGAGGGCTTGAGAAGCGTTCTTCAGGGATCCCTCAACGTACTTGACCTTGTCGCGGACAAAATCATAGATCTGCTCAACACGTGCCCAGGCATTGGGAACTTCTTCTGCAGCAAGCTCCCGCCAAGCCGCCTTGATGCGTGCATTGCTACTGTCGATATACGGGCTACTGGAAAGAAAGAAACGCAAATCACGCCCTACCTTAGCCGGGATCACGAGATCATCCGTCTGAGTTGGCCCCACAATACGTGATCGTTCGATGGCGATATTGAAAGTCATTTCCACGGTGGAACCAGCGGGCACGCGTGCCATTTTAAGCATCACCTGCTTCACTCCACCGCCGAGTTCGCGTGTATCCCACGCCGTAACTTGTGGATCAATGGTTCGTCCTGTGACAGTCACCTTTTGCTCTGGCCAGTTCATGGGAACCGGAAATGTGGCGAAGACATCAGTGCAGGTCACAGGGGTCTTCAGCACCAGGCCGATTCGCCAGTTCTGCACTTGTGGGGTTTCGAAACTCAGACGTGTGCTACCCGATTCATCTGATTTTTCATCCGTCTGATCCTGGGCGGCCACCGCTGGTAACGCGCACACCCCAAGCGATGCCAAGCCACCACACAATGCATGGCGACGATTCAACAGTCCAGCTTGCCCCCACCTACTCATCCGAACTCTCATATCCGTGCACCAACCTACTGGGTGAAATAAAAACCGAACGGTCGGAGCAAAGCATGGCACAAGGCAACTTCACTCCGACCGTCGCTCGCTACGGTAAAACCAGTTTAGCTGACTGGCTCTTAACAGGTTCAACAGAGGTCCAAAATCCCGGGCTTCTTACAGCGAGTTTCCGCCAGCCGACTCTTCCCACAGGATTCTGCTTCCATCCGAATCAAACTTACGTGCATTGAAGCTATCGGTTTGCATTGGGACGCCCGTGCCCCCCATGACCTGGCCATTTTGTGGAATCACCTGACCTGACTGGTAAGGGTCAGCGACACCGTAGGTGCCACATCCACAGTTATTGGGGACAGTTGCCCCACAACCACCACAAGGCTGTGCTGAGTAAACTTGTCCATTGCATCCAGCAGCAGGTTGCTGGCAGGGGTTGGGAGCCTGCATTGTGTTTCCAAATTGCGGGGCTGCAGAACCACCACTGCAAAGTCCGCATCGTGCACCACGACCGAACAGAAAGTTTTTAACTCCGGTGCATCCGGAACTAAAGGTCACGAGCGTCATAACCGCGATGACCGAGCAAATTCGAGTGTTCATGTTATCTTCCTTCATATGCATAGCGAGCGTATTCGGCAGTCTCAAAGACGAGACCACTGAAAATTAGGCCACAGACAATGATGTGCAAACGCAACATTGTTTTTTTTCTGCAACAATGTGGTGACTCAAGTGAACTTCCACCAAGATCCCGCCGACGTG
The DNA here is from genome assembly GCA_029977825.1 of Planctomycetota bacterium. GTDB lineage: Bacteria > Planctomycetota > Planctomycetia > Pirellulales > Pirellulaceae > Rubripirellula. The sequence continues at coordinate 3,105 of JAPOKD010000730.1, forward strand.
TTGTTCCCCATGAAGCGTTCCCACCACAATCGAAAACAGCCTGCAGCTGCATTAGCAGCGGCGTTGGTTTCTCTTTGCGTTTCCCGTCAAAGTACGGCCGAAGGCCTGTTTCCATGGTCGAATCCGCAAAATCCGGCGGCCAATGAAATCACCTCACTGGTGACCAAGACAGATCCTTCACTACATCAGATCTCACTTCCCGAACTGACAGAAAGCACCACGGACGCTGCCATCAAAGCAGCCCGCCAACAAATCAGTTTGACGAATATTCCGGATGTAGCGGACAGATTCTGGATGATCAGCACCCGCTCACTCACCAGTTCCACCTGCAACGCCGATCTCGAATCACCCCAGTTGCGAGTTCACCGTCTGGACTGCCGAGGCAAGGCGTCACCCACCACTGTTGACGAGTATCTCAGCGCTCTGACACCCGAGCGTCAGGTTGTGGTCTATGTCC
>JAPOKD010000141.1 GCA_029977825.1 Planctomycetota bacterium
CGTCACGATCTTCGTCAGATGCTCGATCAGACTTGGGATGTCAAAAATCAGCTGGGCGGTCGTGCTATCCTGCACGACTTCACCATTGAGTCGCATTCGCACACGAAGGTTCGACGGGTCGGAGACCTCACTGGAAGTCACGATACAGGGCCCTGTGGGGGCAAATGTGTCAAAGGTTTTTCCCAACAACCACTGCCCCCCGGGACGTCCTTTCTGCCAGTCACGTGCAGAGACGTCATGCCCACAGGTGAAACCGAAAACATAATCCATTGCTGCTGCAGCAGAAACATGCTTTGCCTTCTTTCCTATCACGACAACCAATTCAGCTTCGTAGTCGACTTCACTCGAAACTGCTGGTAGACGGATTGAATCTCCATGTCCCACCAAGGTTGTGTTGAATTTACTGAATACGACAGGTTCACTGGGAATCTCAGCTCCTGTCTCGATGGCGTGATCGCGATAATTAAGGCCAATGCAGATCACCTTGCCGGGCTGCCCAACAACTGGGAGCAGGTGGCTAGGCTCGGATATCCACTGAGCTTCATCCGTGGGCTGCAGACTCGCAAGACGAGCTGCATCGAATGAAAAAATCTGGCCGTCCGCCGGTGGCTCATCAGTGAGATTTCTAAGTGGGCAGATAGCTCCCGGACGGTAAAGAGCATATTGGGGCTGACCCTGCTCATCCAGATAACGACAGAGACTCATCACCACGGGTCCTTGCTTCAAGTGTGTTGGCTCTCACTGGTGAGTTGTTGATCGACCTCGTTGCTGACGATCACACCATAATTGATCGCCCCCAGCCAGCCGCTCATGATGATACCAACACTCCCTGCGTGATACATCCCGCCAACTTGTTGCGGCAATGCTCGACTTACGCCCAGTCCCTCAAATTTGGTGCCGAAACTGGCTCCCATTTCGTGTTGCGTATAGTGGTTGAACGTACGTGGCGTTGCAGCTTCAGCACGATCAATTTTATTGCGGACGCCGGGGATGTACTTTTCCAAGGCATCAATGGTCGTTTCCACCAGGTCTTTCTTACTCGCTTCGTAGTCGTGTTCATTCAGATCAGCCCAATCCGACCAATTGGCATTCGTGCTGCTTACGATGGCAAAACGCTCCTTCTTTCCCGGCCGTGTCCGCGGATAATAAAAACTGAACGTGCGGCTGGTGATATCGCGGCTTAACAACAGATCCGTCCTGAACTCCTCCGCAGTGCTTGTGAAGAACAGGTCACCTGAGGACTCATCAATTTCTTCACCTGGCTTCAGAGCCATGTACACCTGAGTGCTGCTGTTATTGAGACGCACAGCCTCGGTCTGGTCGACGTAGTCACGATCAAGTTTTTCAGGGCCGATCATCTTGAGGATGGTAGTCCTGAGGTTTGCATTACTGACAACAGCCCGACATCCAATCCGGCGACCATGCGTCTCGACTGCAGAAACTTTTCCGTCCTGAACATGAATCCGGTCCACACCGCAATTGATCCGTATATCCACGCCATTGGCTTGGAGCTCTTTTTTCATCCGAGCAACCAAATCATCAGTGCCGCCTTCGTAAATAAAGACTCCCTTATTCATGAAATTGCTGAACACAATCCCATAAGTGATAGCTGGGTCTTCTAACGTCGATCCATTGGCATAGGTAATCGGCTCCATCAGCAGGCGAACAACATCATCGCGTCCGGGGAAGAAGCGATCAAACAACTGTCGCGTGGTGGTAGCCTGATCATCGTAGAAATTCATTCCACGAGCTGTATCGAAGAAATCATTGACCTTGTCTGGTGCAATGCCAAAGTCCGTCGTCAGCAACCTCGTAAAATCTTCCCGATTGAAGGTAGTGGTCAAAGAAAACTGCGGGTTGTCGAACCGTATATTTTTGAGCTGGACAATACGATCCGCGATATCACGGTTCCAATAACGGCGACAGGACTTGATCATTCCATGCGGAAATCCATGCAAGGAAATATCAAAAACATGTCCCCCCGGACGCAGGAACCAGGTCGCAAGCCCACCCAGCTTGTAATGCTGTTCGAGCAACAACACACGATGTCCCGCACGGCCAAGAATGTTGGCGGAGGTCATGCCTCCTAAACCGCTACCGATCACCACGACATCATATTGATCTTCAACACCTTTTAAAAAATCACGGGGCATGAGCAATCGGGGGTTTCAGCGAGAGAATGACGAATAAAAACGAGAGTACTGGAAATCTGCGATCAATGCACAGCTTACCCGGAATCATAGGGGACCCACATCCGGCTGCAACTCGGCGTAGATACCGATCTGGTCAGTGGTGGGAGCCCTATCACCGTACAGTAGAAGAGCTCCCTCGCCGACCAGCCACCTTTCATCAAGCAAGCGGATGGAACCGGTTTGCTGGACAGCCTGTGTCTCTCGCCCCACGCCAGTGCTAAGCACATCATGTGAGCCGCGGAAAACAGTGACATGTTTCGGCGGCAAAACCGTGGCCATGCGTTGATTTCCCTCAACGCTGGAAACGAGCGAAGCAATCTTCCACTTTTTATCTCGAGGATCCTCGAGAACCCTGATCGTCACGATCGACTCGCCTCCAGGCATGGGCACAGCCCCGTACCACTGCGGTCCGGCTGCCCGACTGGGCCACAGCGAGCTGTAAGCTACGCGGAACTTAGATGCTCCCTCTGGCACGCGTACCCGAACTCGATACGTCAACGGCTGATCCGACGGAGCTCGCGCTGCGGCGATTTGCCCCGGTGCTGTCTCCTGCAAATACCCCGTCTCAGACCTCATTTTTGCAACTTCAACCTCCAAATCTCGCAAACGCCGAATGGAGAACACGAGCCCAGTGGCCAGAATGACAATGGTCACAAGGCCCATGTATTCCCGCAAACTGAACCGCCATCTGCGTCTTCGAGGCATGGCAGCATGCGTTTCCACCGTTGCCTCCTCGCATGGTTCCTGGTCGCCTTGAGCACTCAAGGTGGAGGCGACCGTGGTAATGCCGTCAGCACTGGCCGCCGTCTCGGATTTCGTATGGTCTGCATTACCTGACTCGCTCGAGCGGTTCAGACTATCATCTGCAATGGACGGAATCTGACTAGTGTCAGCCTTAGTCATTGATGGCGACGTCAGCACTGGTGGCGTAGGTTGTTCGGCTGCCGCAGGTCTTGGTTCGGAATCAGACATGTCCAAATTGTAGCCAAATTGGCAATCCAAATTCGGTTAAGACGGCCGTCGGGTAATCAGCGATGCGTACGCAAAATCACAACATCAAGATCCTTTGGGACGGAAAATCGGCTCTTGTGGTGCACAAACCTGCTGGAATCGCGACACAAGCTGCACCCGGGGTTGAGAGCCTCGAAACCGTCCTCCGCAGGCAACTGGCAGACCGCACGGATTATCTGGCTTTCCCGCACCGACTCGATCGTCCGGTCAGCGGTGTGCTTCTGGTTGCAGTGCGAAAACGTGCTGCTCGCCTGCTCTGTGACCAGTTTGCGAGCCGCAAAGTCACCAAAACCTACCTCGCCTGGGTAACAGGAAAAGTCGAGCCCCAGCAGTTGGGACTGTGGGTTGATCATCTCAGGAAAGTTACGGATCGGCCGCACGCAGAAATTGTGGAACCGAAGGCCGAGGGAGCACGACTCGCCGAGACAACGACTAGCTTGCGGCTGTATGACGCCGCAAACAATCGAAGCCTTTTAGAACTTGCGCCGCTGACCGGTCGCATGCATCAGTTACGAGCTCAAGCTGCCCACCGAGGCATTCCCATCATCGGTGATCGCCAGTACGGCGGGCAAGGAATACCTGGCCCGTCGAGTCACGGCACGGGGGGCCACGGTACGGGGGGCCACGGTACGGGGCGGAACGGTGCAGGGGGGACCGGAAACACAGTTGATCGCTCAGGCGAAGACTCGCCCGCATCTGTTTCTCAGTCCACCAACGAAATCTTCAAAACGAGCGGCCAAAACGCTAGCAGCCAAAGTACGGGGGGCAGAAGTTATGGGGGATCAAACAAAATCAGCGGTAAAGCAGGTGCTTCAGGCTTCGATGGGCCAACTTTGGATAGTGACGACCGCCCGCCTGACCGCATCCTTTTACAAGCTCAACAGATCACGTTCCATGATCCCTCCAACGGGTCCCTGCAAACGGTAACCGCTTCCGACGAACTGCCCTAGAGTGTGTAATAGGGAGAAAGCGGCGTCGGATCAATGGCATTGGATCAGTGGCTTTTGGTATGAACGCGAGACCGCTTCAGCCTTGTCCCGCGAAAAGGGCCCCCGCCCGATGAGATGCCGGGGGTCGAGATGCCGGGGGTCGAGATGTCGGGGGTCGTCGTTCAAGTTGTTGATTGGGTATATACTGCGGTTATTGCAACAAACGCTCGGGTCATTGGAAAAACATCGGAAACGCTGGAACATCGGTAGGCGATCATGTTGCGAATAGGCGCTGTTTCTTATCTGAACACGAAACCTCTCATCCACACTCTCGCCGAGCGTTTGGGAGGGCAGGGTAGCTTGACACTCGATCTCCCGAGTCGCCTTGCCGAGGGGCTTCGCACGGGCGCTCTGGACGTGGCTCTGATACCATCAGTGGAGTATTTCCGCGGCGAAGATTACGAAGTCATTTCAGACGCCGCCATCGCTTGCCGAGGCCCCGTGTGGAGCGTAAGACTTCTCAGCCGCGTGCCTGTTCCGCAAATCAAGCGTCTGGCGTTGGACGAAGGCAGTCGCACCAGCGCAGCCATGGTTCAAGTTCTACTTCACGAGATGCACGGACTGCACCCCGAGTCCGTATCGCTTGGGATCGATCAGGAACCCGAGGATGTTGACGCAGATGCAATCATGCTGATCGGCGACCGTGCAATGCACCCGGCTCGCGGCACATACCGTGAAATCTGGGATCTGGGCGATCGCTGGTGTCGCTGGACAGAACTCCCGTTCGTATTTGCGATGTGGGTCGCTCGGCCCGGCATCTGGGACGTCGGACACCAACAAGCAATTGATCGAGAATCCTTGGAGCGGATGCTGGAAGCCAGTCGTGACTCAGGTCGTGAACATATGGAAACGATCGCAATGGAGGAATCAGCGGCTCACGGTCTGACCAAGGAAGACCTGCATCGATACTTCGCAGAAAATCTGCACTTCAGACTTGGGCCTGGTGAACGCCTTGGCTTGGCAGCTTTTCGCTCACGCGCCGCAGACTTGGGCCTCGTGCCAGACACCGATAAAATCAACGCGTAACTCATTCAAAGAATTTCTATGATCGCTTCTGTAACCAAAAACATTCGCGATATTCTCGATAAAGCTATCGCAGGTGAAAGACTCTCACCTGACGACGGGCTGGCTTTACTTGAAAGTCATGATCTGGCCGCGATTGGGTCAGCGGCTGATCAGGTATCGCGTCGCATGCACCCCGAAACGCACAGGACCTATAACGTTGATCGAAACATCAACTATACCAACGTATGCACGGCCGTTTGCGACTTCTGTGCCTTCTATCGCGGGCCGAAGAGTGACGAGGGATATGTGCTCTCACGCGAGCAACTGCTTGAGAAGGTGGCTGAAACGGTCGCGTTGGGTGGGAACCAGATTCTGATGCAGGGTGGACTGCACCCGAAATTCAAAATCGAGTGGTACGAAGACTTGCTTCGGGACATCAAAGCGAAATTCCCGGAAGTCAACGTACATGGCTTCAGCCCACCGGAACTACACCATTTCACGAAGGTCAATAAAATGCCCCTGCGTGAGGTGCTGGAGAGACTGAAAGCTGCAGGACTGGGCAGTATTCCGGGTGGCGGTGCCGAGATTCTGGTTGACCGTGTCCGCTCGGCATTGACACGCGGAAAGTGCATGACCGATGAGTGGCTGGAGGTGATGCGTGTTTGGCACCAACTTGGTGGCATCAGCACTGCGACAATGATGTTTGGTCACCTCGAGACATTGCCGGAACGGATCGAACATCTAGAACGTTTGCGACAAGTGCAAGACGAAACCGGCGGTTTTACCGCTTTCATCTGCTGGACCTTTCAACCTGACAACACGGAGTTATCGCACCTCCCTGCCGTCGGCTCCTTTGAGTACCTGAAGACTCAGGCCATTTCCCGATTGTATCTCGACAACATCCCAAACATTCAAAGTAGTTGGGTCACTCAAGGTCTAAAAGTTGGACAGCTCGCGATGCTGTTTGGGGCCAACGACATGGGAAGCCTGATGATTGAGGAGAACGTCGTGGCAGAAGCGGGAACGGTTCACTATCTGTCGTTGGACCAGATTCGTGAAGCGATTCAGGAATTAGGTTTTGAACCAAGACAAAGAGATGTTTTTTACAACCTGGTCTCTCCCGAGGCTGAGCAGCGTGCCATCGATGCGAACCGCGGGCTGGGCCCGAAAGAGCTGGTGCAATTGACCACGTAAAGATGCGACCACTCCTGTATTGCTCAACATCCAAACATGGAGACTGTGCGTCCAGGCAGCACGACCGTATCCTCCAAGGTCGAAAAGGCGATCCGGTACACTGCGTGGGCCCCCCTCTTTCCTCCTTGCCTGCTCCGCGTCTCATTGAGCCACCATGCATCGCATCCACCAGATTTTATTCTTGTTGTTCTTGTTGACAGCGAACGGCTGTTTACCCGAGACAACACCCCCAGTTATCAGTGGCCCCATCAGTGGAAACGTGGCTTCTCAGCGAATGTCGAAGGTTCGTTCACAGAGTGGGCCAACATACCTCGTGCCCCACGTTCACAACGGAATCAAGTTCGACGCCTCATGGGAAATCGGCAATGCCCTGAAACGATCTGCCCAACTGCAAATCAAGCCGCCAATCAACTGGAGCATCGCTGACGTGCAAGGAGGAATGTTGCTAGCGCTGAAAGATACGCACACAAACCCGCTTTACCCTGCGGTCAACGAAACCGTCATGCAACTGATCAGCGAAGCAGCCGAGTCAAAAGATGAGCGGGCAGTAGGAGTTGCACCTGAGACGGACTACGGATTGACCGTCACGGTAAAAAAATACAGCAAGACCTGGTTTGTAGAACTCAAAGCCCAAGCTATTTACGCCGACGGCACGTCTGTCGGCTATTAACGAACGCTGGTGCAGACAGACTCAACGGCCCGAAAAATTTTTAGTCGATCCATCGCTTTAGCAAACCACTGTAGGCGTCGATGCGACGATCTCGCAGGAATGGCCAGTGCGTTCGAACAAGATCAAGTTCGTCGAGGGCACAATCTGCTGTCACAAGACCGTCATCACAATGATTCCCACTGGCCATCACCTCGCCTCTCGGCGAAGCAATGAAGGAACTCCCCCAAAACTCCAGACGTCCCTCGATACCAACACGGTTGGGCGCACCAAGAAACACACCATTCGAGATTGCATGCGCACGCATTGAAGTCATCCACGCATCGTGTTGCCCATGACCAAACTCTTCTTTCTCATCATCAATCCACCCAATCGCCGTGGGGTACAACAGGATTTCCGCACCCGCCAGAGCCAACAGTCGGGCAGCCTCCGGGAACCACTGATCCCAGCAAATTCCGACGCCTACCTTGGCGTATCTTGTTGCAATGGGTTCGAAACCGAGATCTCCGGGCGTAAAATAAAATTTTTCATAAAACAGCGGATCGTCGGGGATGTGCATTTTCCTGTAAATCCCGGCCAAACTGCCATCGGCGTCAATCACAACCGCCGTGTTGTGGTAAACCCCAGGTGCTCTCCTCTCAAAAATGGGAGCGACAATCACCACTTGAAGACGGCCCGCTACCTCAGCCAGGCGGTCGATTGTTGGTCCAGGAATCGACTCTGCCAGATCAAACATGCGATGATCCTCGGCTTGGCAGGGGTAAGGACCGGTAAATAATTCCTGCAAACAGACAATATTCGCACCCTCCTGGGCAGCCCGCTCAATCCACTTCACAGCGGCATCACAACAGGAATTTGCTGAACCGGCATCTCGCATTTGAACAAGTGTTAAGCGTACATTGCGTGTCACAGAATCAATCTCCACAAAAACATCGCGAGCAATTCACTGTGGTACATCGTAAGCCGCCGAAGGTATTTTTTGCAGGGACCGACACCGATGTTGGCAAAACATATGTAGCTTCTCTGGCTGCCCGCGTTCTTTTCCAACACGGGATCAAGCTCGGCGTCTACAAGCCCGTCGCCAGCGGGTGCTACACAGAACAGGGACAACTGATTGCCGAAGATGCTGTCTCGCTATGGAAATCAGCAGGAAAACCACTGAGTCTGGACGAGGTCTGCCCACAGCGGTTCCAAGCTCCTCTGGCTCCTCCCGAAGCAGCTGCGTTGGAAAACACCCAAGTCAATACGAAACAACTCGCAGATGGTATCGAGGTCTGGGAACAGAACTCTGAGCTGGTGATCGTCGAGGGTGCGGGTGGCCTTTTCAGCCCCTTGGCCGATGGGATCCTGAATCTCGACCTCGCTCAACAACTCAACGCATCTGTGATCGTAGTCGCAGCAAATCGCCTGGGAGCCATCCACCAGACACTTGCCACTTGTGAAGGAGCAGCAAAACGAGGAGTCCGACCCATTGGAATTGTTTTATGTGACCCAAGCGGCGCCACAGATGATTCCATAAATAGCAATTCGCAACAAATTGAAAAGTACTGCTCTGTTCCTATTTTGGGATCGATTCCATTCAACGGCACTGAACAGGATGCGAAATTTTTGCAATCGTTGCCCATCCTGTAATCATGCCCAACCGGGTATGAACGTGAACCTGCCTGAACGGTCCAACACTGCAAAACAAAGCCGCACCGTCACAATTCTCGCGTTACAACGACAGACGTCACTGCGATATCCTGCGCTGCCGCACAGTACCGGTTTCTCCCTCATCAATGCCGCTGGGTCGTAAACGTCTGAACTTCATCCGCAGATTCAGAAATTCGACGCAAAGCGAAAACACCATGGCAAAGTAAACGTAGCCTTTGCTGATCGGCGTTCCGACTGCATCACTGACAAGCACCAACCCAATCAGCATAAGGAAAGAGAGTGCCAACATTTTTACTGTGGGATGCGTTTGCACAAAGTCACTGATCTGATTGGCAAAAATGATCATGACACCAACCGAGATAATCACAGCCAAGACCATGACCTGAATCTCTTTCGCCATGCCCACTGCGGTAATTACCGAGTCGAGTGAGAAGATCATGTCCATGAAGGCGATACGAAGCAAAATCCCACCCATACCCACAGAGTGCTTGGCTCGCTCAGGGTGAGGCTCCTGTTCCTCCGACAAATCCCCCATGTCAGACTCATCTTCGCCACCTTCAATCTTGTGATGGATTTCACGGACTGCGGTATACAACAGAAACAGCCCGCCAAACAGGAGAATCAGGTCACGACCGGAAACATCATTGACCTCGTGCGAGCCGATCAAATAGTCCTTGAGTCCCGAGTCAGGAACAAAATCAGACAGCTGAAAAAGCGTAGCCCCAAGTCCCATCAGCCATCCGATCATCATCAGTAAAATGATTCGCATGATCATGGCAAGAAACAGACCAACACGTCGAGCGAATGGTCTTTTGGACTCCGGCAACCGTCCAGTTACGATCGCAATGAACACAATATTGTCGATGCCAAGCACGATCTCCATCATGGTCAGCGCAATCAGCGTCAGGATTGCCTCGCCTGACCAAAACGACATGTCAGTTGCCAAATCCATTCCTGATGCAAGTAACACTTGTATTCCTGTGGTTCGATGTAAAACGACAAAGGATGCACGCATGCCTGCTGGCACACCCGAGAAGCGAGGGAGTCATTGAGGGCCAAACGTCTCACTTGGGATCAGTCCGCCATGGTGCTCAGCAACTCAGATGAAAATGCTTTTTTTAAAACTGCAGTTCGTAATCATGGACATTCCCGGCGAGTTGTAACACAAATGAAACGCCCTGGCACTTCTTCATGCAAGATCGCATACTTTAAAAACGCATCTTCCCATCACAACACGCGATGCCGTTACCACAGAATTTCCCAATAAAACCTGCTGTTTCGGCCACCCCGACGCCAGGTTCCAGATTGCTCACCAAAATATTCCAGATGGCAAACTGGAAACTTGCTTTGCGGTAATAGCGTCAGGATATGTGGTGCACGAAAGCGAATCAGCCATTCCCAACATGGCGAGGGTCCGTCGCGAGAATGATCTCACTGATTCCCGTTTGATTAAACCCTTTGTAACCTTCATCACGCTGGAGAATCTCTAGATGCGATCCAACAGAGCCTTCATTTA
>JAPOKD010000557.1 GCA_029977825.1 Planctomycetota bacterium
AACGTCGCTTTTCTCGGTTTATATAGAGTGGACGAAAGGTGTTTCGTGATGCGAAGTTTACAGTTGCTGTCGGGGTTTTCCCTTGCAAGTTTCACCTTGGTGTTATCAGTACAGGCAGAGCCGGCTGGGAATTTCACGCTGACTCGTCCTTCTGGCTGTAAACCGCTACCAGAGGTGATTTACACAACCAGGCGGTTTCAGGGTGCTGCACCGTCAAATCAATGGTTCAGCTCACTGGTTTGGCAGAAACATTCACAGAATATGTTCCCGCACCCAATGGGCGTCCTTTTTTGTGAGGCCGGGTTGTCCATTGCCTATCCCGGTGCGGCACTGGTTAGCAGCAGCGATGCGATCATGGGCGGCGGAGTCTCCAGCAACGGAGATATTGTGATTGGGCATACTGGAATCGACAGCGCTGCGTCGACTCGGTTGGATGCAAACTCGGAATGGTTTATCACTGGCGTGCAAGAGACAGGCGACGCCATCCTGAAAATGACCATTGGCCATGGCAGTCCCTTTGTGTTTTGCAGATATGCTGGCGGAAAACCGCAATTGAAATTTGCACACATACCTACGGTTTTTATGCAACTGAATGATTCAGTGTTGGGGGTAACTGTCAGGGGAAACCATTACGGTATTTTTGGTGCGGACGGTACAAGCTGGGCAGGCGTCGGGAGCGATACCTTCACGAACAAAACGTCCCAAGACTACTTCAGTGTTGCTTTGCTTCCAGACCGAAGTGAACAGACCTTGCGAATGTTTTCAGAACGCGCACACAACCATGTTGTTGGTACTGAAACAAGTTATCGGTTCGAGAACGGAGACCTTGTCACGGACTATCGCTTTGAACTGGAATCGCTTAGTGATTCGGCTGGGACCGGTACCGTGTTTGCCACATATCCTCATCAGTGGAAATATCTGACCACTCCGCTTACAGAACTGACTTACAGTTCCGTGCGGGGGAAAATGAAACTTGGCACAGGTAGTGTCTTTTCTACCCGTCTGCCACTGCAAGGAGTGTTGCCGATGCTTCCACCTGTCGGGGATTCGGACCGGCAACGGCTACTTGATTATCTGCAACAGGAGTACGAACGCCCGACACCGAAGACAGCGGATACCTATTGGGAGGGAAAACATCTCGGGAAACTTGCAACATTGGCGGGCATTGCGGAGGTGGCCGGTGCGCAGTCTTTGGAACAGGAGTTTGTCGGTGAAATGCAAAAACGGCTGGAGGATTGGTTTGTTGCCTTGCCAGATGAGACGGAGGGTTTGTTTTTCTATGACAAACACTGGGGAACCTTGATCGGCAGTCCAGCATCGTATGGCAGCGACGCTGAACTGAACGACCACCATTTCCATTACGGATACTTCATAAGAGCAGCCGCGGAGGTAGCGAGGCGCAAGCCCGAGTGGGGGCTCAAGTGGCGAAAGATGATTGATTTGCTGGTTCGTGATATTGCTTCAGGGGATTCCGATGATGATCTCTTTCCGCGGCTGCGGTGTTTTGACGTTTACGCGGGGCATTCCTGGGCGTCTGGCCATGCAAAGTTTGGTGACGGAAATAATCAGGAATCGTCATCCGAGGCAATGAACGCCTGGTATGCGATGATTCTGTGGGGCCAAGTTTCCGGCAATGACAAGATTCGTGACCGCGGGACCTACCTCTACAACACCGAACGCGTAGCCATTGAAGAATATTGGTTTGATGTGTCGAATGAAAATTTTCCAGCTGATTTCCCAGAAGTTGCGTTGGGCATGGTTTGGGGTGGCAAAGGTGCTTTCGCAACCTGGTTCTCAGCTGATATTGATTGTATTCACGGTATCAACTGGTTGCCCTTCAGTCCTGCCTCGATCTACATGGGGCGAAATCCGGAGTACATCGGAAAGAATTTCGGGCGGATCACAGAAAAACGCAAAATGGGAGAAGACTATAACAATGGGTGGGGTGATTTGGTCGTGATGTTCGGCGCACTTCAGGACCCTTCGATTGGCCTGAGACACCTGAAGGCGAATCCTCAATGCAAGGTTGAGGAAGGAAACACTCATGCCTTCATGTTTCACTGGTTGCAAACACTCAACCGTTATGGAGTGAATCGAGCAGATGTGAAATCAAACTATCCGTTTGTGAACGTTTTTGAGAAATCAGGGAAAACCACTTACGTTGTTTACAACTTCGATGACACGGAGTTGCAGGTGTCCTTCTCAGACGGCAAAACAGTTCGAGCAGTGCCACGTGCGTTGACCGTCAGTCGCTAGGAGTATCGGTTTTCCTGTCGCCGGCATGCCAATTTGAAGTGCGGTCAGTATTGGACTTGCGTGCCTGGGGGATGGAGTTTCACCAGATCACAGGACAGTGCTTTGGGGGAGATCCCTAATTAGCGGTAAGGTGACCTTTCGCAGAATTGTCTTGCTCGTGGCAATCCGGCACCAATGGTTAAATCTCAACCGACAAGTAGTTCCAGACACCCCGGTTGCTGTGTTCAGTTCATGATTGTTGTGTTTTCCCAATGGGTTAGAATCAGGATGATTAAAGATAGCCATAGGGAAACGGACCACGTATAGATTTTTTTAACCGGATAATGGGATGTTTAGACTTCTGGTGACAATAGCGGTGTTTTGGGTAGGTGTTGTAACCGGCATCTCAGGCGTCGCATGCTTGTGGGATCGAGACACGTTAGCCATGGAACGGCAACGTTTTCCAACAGCTTTGGAGTTAATCACTGGCAAATTTCTGCGTCATTCAGAAGAGTTTTATCGCTGGAGGATCACTGATCGAAATGAGCGAATCGCACTGGAACCGTCCGCGGATTTGTATGACGATCTTGCTGTTGCTTATGAAAAGATTGGGGCCACAGAAGCGGCAATTCGGTCAATTAAAAAGAAGGGAGAATTGTATCCCGGACTCTACTCGACGCATGCGAATCTGGGTACTTTTTACTTTCATTCTGGTGAGTATGAGCTGGGTTTGGTTGAAATTGACAAGGCGTTGGCGATCAATCCAGAAGCACACTTTGGCCGGGAACGCTATCAAAAACTTCTTGTTGAGTATATCGCCGCCCAGCAAGATGGCGAGGAGATTGTTTTGCCGCTTGCCAACGCGGGCCCAAGTGGTACAGGGCCCGTTGGCTTTGGCGCGTTTCTGGTAGAAAAAAATAGAGAAACCACCGGGGGCACCGACGATGCAGACGCAGTCGATGCAGGCCTGAGCGGCGTGTTAGGAATGATGAAATTCGGCAATTTCGATTCTCCAGTGCTTCTCGAAGCGCTGGCCGACTTGTTGGTTAGCCGTGGTTTTGACTCTGATGCGAAGCGACTTGCGGCGCGGGCTTATCTGAAAGCGTCGTATGAAACCGAAAGTAAAGTTGCGGAAACTGCTTATCGAAAGAAAGCCGAGCAGTGCTTGCAATTCCAAGCCAAAACGAGTCGCACCCATACCAGATTGTCGCTGGGGGAACTGGAAAAACAGTTCCGATCTGAGGTGAATGAAGCTGCGCTGTGGTATGAAGGTGTTGTAGCTAAAGAAAAAACATGGCTTAAAGAAGGAGTTGACGTTGAAAAGGCGTTTGAGCGTGAGTTCTACTCGCCCCCTGTAGTTGCTGGCCCTGTAGTGGCTGGATTGCGCGCATCGGATTCCAACTTCGAATTGTCTGTACCGTCAGTCGTATTTGCAGCGTTTGTTTGCACCGCTATCTGCGGGGTCCCCTTTTTGCTTCTTCGGCAGAAAAACAAACGAAAAGCCGCGACAGGGTAGCGTACGACCCATCGAATAGCGGTTCACCACTCAGTGTGTTATCCCGCTAGGGCTTAGCGACGGCTGTCTTTGAAGTGAGCTCCAGGCATTTCAGCTGGCGTTCTCCGCGAATGTACATGCGGCCATTGCAGATGGCGGGGTGCGAGTACAACACCTGATTCGCATCGAATACGCGGCACCGTGAGACGATGTCCTTGCTGCCGTCGGCTCGAAATAGAATTAGCTCTCCTTTTCCCACGACCATTAAATATTCATCGGATGCGAAAGTGGCAGCGTAATCACCTAGAGCGCGATCCCGTATTCGCCAAAGCTCTGACAGGTCCGACGTGTTGAAGCAATACAGAAAGTCCTTGACGCAGTAGATGTGCTTGCCAACTACTAATGGGGTGCTCATATCCGTGCGGAGCTTCATGGAGGTAAGCACTGTTTTGGTCGGAGTACCATCGGAACTGTCGAAAGCCAACGACCTGATGCCATTATTTTCGGTGGCCATCAGGAGACGCTGCTCACCCTGCTTATTCCTGTACAACACCGGTGTGGGGACGTTGAAATCACCATCTGAATGTGGCGTTATGGTCCACAGCCTCTGTCCTGTGTTGAGGTCCCATCCTCCCAAGGTTCTATGATCGTGGCCAACGATCTGCCTGACTCCACCTAAGTCGGCAGCGATGAGCGATCCAT
>JAPOKD010000461.1 GCA_029977825.1 Planctomycetota bacterium
AAAAGATCCACTTTTTTTCTCACTAAGGAGCGATCAGCACCTTCATGATTTCTTAGCAGGAAAAAAAGAACCCTTATTGCAAAAAAAATTTATTTTTCTCCCGATTACCGCCGGCTGTCGACGCTCTGCAGACTCGGATTCACCCCAACTTTCAACACATCCTGCGTTTTCAGAATCTCTCTCAAAAAAATCGTCGGCATCCGCTTCGATAGCGACCTACAGCCCCAGCCCTCCGGCTCGCATCTCTTACTCGAAATAGCTTGGCCTCCTGCCCGCAATGGAACGCGATGGAAACTGGGCATCAAGCCAAGCCCCCAACACCAAGCACCCAACACCCCCCATCGTTTCGCTGCTTCACTCGTTGCATATCCACAACTCAGTTCACAGGGTCGCCAACATGAACAGGGTCGCCAACATGCTGATAGCCGGCTTTGCGGCCCCCACAAGGCGCTTCGAATCAGATGACCAGGACATGGTTTGCACAAACTCTCGACTTGCAGGTCTTGAATTGCGTTGCTTGAACGCTCCAACCAGACTTCCCGAGGACGGCCGCTGCGGTATCGTTACATTTTGCGAAGCCGCAGCAAGACGCACATATTCCTGTGCCATCTCACACTTCCGCGCCAGCCGGTTCACCTCTCGATTTTGACTGTACATTCATGAACGTATCCGATTTTCTTGAAACCCACTTTCGCCACTTCAATGCCCGAGAATTGGTTGCCGCGGCACATTCCTACCGGGACTTTGTCTCCGACGCCAAGCATGGCCGAATGATGGTCACACTCGCGGGCGCCATGAGCACTGGCGAACTGGGAATCTCTTTGGCAGAAATGATCAGACAGGGCAAAGTACATGCCATCACATGCACTGCCGCAAATCTGGAAGAAGACATTTTCAATCTCGTTGCAAACGGCGAGTATCGCATCGTTGAGAATTGGCGTGCTCTCTCTGCCACGGATGAAATCAGGCTTCGCGATGCCGGCTTCAATCGGGTGACCGACACCTGTATTCCGGAAACGGTCATGCGACATATCGAGGGTCGCTTACTTACCCGTTGGCAAGAAGCAGCGGCGGCAGGCACCCCGCGCTTCCCCGCAGACTACATGTTTGACCTGCTCGATGATGAGGAGCTGGTCCAGCATTACCAGATTCCACGAGAACACAGCTGGCTTGCCGCTGCCAAAGACATGGGAATCCCTGTATTCGTTCCAGGTTTTGAAGATTCGACGCTGGGGAATATTTACACCGCCCGCGTCATCGAAGGAGTCGTTCCGAATCACCAAGCGTTTGTGACAGGAACCACGCAAATGGAACGCTTGGCGAACTGGTATCAGGAACAGGTGAGCGGAGGACCTGTCGGCTTTTTTCAGATTGGGGGCGGGATCGCAGGCGACTTTCCCATCTGCGTTGTCCCGATGTTAATTCAGGACCTCAAGCAGGATGTGCCATTCTGGAGCTACTTCTGTCAGATCAGTGACGCAGTGACCAGTTATGGAGGCTACAGCGGAGCTGTACCTAACGAAAAAATCACGTGGTACAAACTTTCTGAGACAGCGCCAAAGTTCATGATCCAGAGCGACGCTTCGATTGTTGCACCGTTGATTTTTGCCTATGTACTGGGCTGGTAGAATCCCACTGCAGCAGCGTTCACGTGCGAGCAACCGCATATGAAAAAGACGAACCCAACGGCAACTCAACAACAGTCCGATCCACCGATATCGCTCGCCGATGGCGGCACCTGCTTACGGGAGCATTCAATCATGATACGACGCGCAGTACCCAACACGAAACCTACCAACGCTCACGGGAACGGATCGATTACCGCAAGCAAGTTGATCACACGACGACGATCATTGCGATCAATCGCAATTGCTGGCATGTCTCTCGTTGCACAAAGGCTACTTGCAGCACCTCAGGAAGTGTCTGATGACAGGAACTCGACCCACACGCCATCACTGATCAAGTCAATCACCAAGCAGACGCTTTGGAGAAACCGTGATGGCAAAGCCACGACCTGGTTCCACCCTCGCGCGTGCATGCTTCCAATCGACCCAAAAGCCAAGGACGAACGAACTCACGCATTAATGTTACTGCAGGAAATCGGAGGTTCGGATTACTTTGGGCAGGTTCACGCCAGTGAATCAATCGACATGGGAAAAAACTGGACTGCTCCCAAGCCGATCGAATCCTTGGGACGCGATCCCGTCAAGGGTAACGAAGGACTTCGAGCTGGCGTGTGCGATGTCACACCCCAGTACCACCCACCAACAGACACCACACTCGCGCTGGGGCATGTTGTGTTTTATCGCGGCCCCAGGTTCGCCTCGAAAGATCAACTGGCGCGTTTTCCACTCTACGCGGTCCGCACCCGGGATGGTTCCTGGTCCGAGCGTAAAAGACTTTTCTGGGATGACCCTCGCGGAGCATTCATCTATTCAAACAACTGTGGACAGCGTGTCGTCATGCCCGACGGTGACATCATGATGTCATTCACCTTCGGGCCCGAATCCAGGAACCGCATGGTTGCCGGGGTCCGATGCACATTCGACGGTGAAACACTTCGCATCGCTGATGTTGGAAAGCCACTTGAGAACCCTATAGGGCGAGGCCTGCTGGAACCGTCCGTTACGCGATTCCGTGACCAGTTCCTGATGACAATTCGGGCAGAAGATGGCCACGGCTATGTCGCCGTTAGCAAAGACGGTGTCAACTACAGTAAACAACAAGCATGGCGTTGGGATGACGGAACAGAAATCAGTATGTCAACAACTCAACAACACTGGCTGACACGAGACGATGCTCTGTATCTTGTTTACACAAGACAGGATGCTACCAACCAGAATGTCATACGGTGGCGTTCACCGTTGTGGGTGGCTCGTGTCGATCCTGACCGGCGGGTCTTGATCCGGGAAAGCGAACAGACCGTTCTGCCGATGATGGGCAATGGCATTACTGAACCGGATTCAGTTGCGTTGATGGGTAATTTCAACGTCACCAATGCCAGCCCCATGGAATCATGGGTGACTGTTGGTGAGTGGATGCCCAAACGCAGTGCACGTGGCAATGTCCTGCTGGCCAGAATCGGCTGGGCGCGGCCCAATGGTCTACCCCCTAACTGAACCGGCGGCACGCTTGCGAACCTACGGGACGCTTGACGAGTTATCCACTTCCCCCTGCTCTGCCATCTGTCTCAGGAAAGACTCCGTTCAGGGCAAGGTCGCATCATTCTTCTCCGCTACTGATGCCGACACGCGAATCCCATCACGATGTTGACCGGACGATCCGCGGACAATCTCAGCGAGATAGGCCGTGAGTCGCAGCAAAGTTCGAGAAGAACGATACATGCCGTCTACTAAACAAAGCAAGAATGGGGCATAATCGCCAACTTTACCCTTTCACCCCATGTAAGTGGATTTCGACGCATGTCGGCAGACAAAATTGGCGATCTCGCTGTCACTTTCGATGATGTCCTGCTCGAACCCCGCTATAGCGAAGTCGTGCCCAGCGACGTCGATGTCAGCTCGCACCTGACTCGCCGGATTCGGCTTAAAATACCGTTCCTCTCGGCTCCCATGGATACGGTCACCGAATCAGAAATGGCCATCGCGCTGGCGAAAGAAGGCGGACTCGGCATCATTCATAAGAATCTGTCGACTCTGAGCCAGACCGAACAGGTGATGAAGGTAAAACGCTCGGCAAACGGGATCATCATCGACCCGGTAACCCTTTCGCCCGAGGAAAAGGTCGGCCGCGCGGCCGAACTGATGGACGAAGCCAATGTCTCTGGCATCCCTATTGTGCATCAGGACCAGACTCTTGTGGGCATTCTGACCCGCCGCGACCTCAGGTTCCTAGAAGACCCAGATCGCCCAGTCTCCGAAGTCATGACACGTGAGAATCTGGTCACGGCAGTAGGAAATGTAACGCTTGAGGAAGCTGAGCGGATTTTAACGGCAAAAAGGGTCGAGAAACTTCTGCTGGTTGACGAAAATAGAAAACTAACGGGACTGATTACCATTCGCGACATCGACATGATGAAGCGTTTCCCCCGCGCCTGCAAAGATTCTCAAGGCAGATTGCGAGTCGGAGCGGCGGTGGGAGTCAGTGATTTCGAGCGTGCCGAGGCACTGATTCAGCAAGGCGTTGACCTGCTGGTGGTGGATTCGGCCCACGGACACAGCAAAAACGTGATCGAAACCGTTCAAGAAATCAAACAACAACGGAATTGGGACATTGATGTAGTGGCAGGGAATGTCGCTACCGCCGAAGGAGCACGAGCGTTAGTCGAGGCAGGAGCAGATGCTATCAAAGTTGGCATCGGTCCCGGCTCGATTTGTACGACGCGAGTCATCAGCGGAATTGGTGTGCCACAAATATCAGCCATCCTGAAAACGGCTCAGGTGGCAAACGAACGAAACGTACCAGTCATCGCTGACGGAGGGATCCGCTTCAGCGGCGACATAACAAAAGCGATCGCGGCCGGTGCCAGCACCGTGATGATCGGCAGCCTGTTTGCAGGCCTGACCGAGAGTCCGGGAAAGGTCATCCTGTACCAAGGTAGAACCTTCAAATCCTATCGGGGGATGGGTTCCATGGGCGCGATGGTGAAAGGAAGTAGCGACCGGTACCGACAAAAAGGCACTGAGGCAGGCAAGCTTGTCCCTGAGGGTGTCGAAGGTCGTGTGCCGTTCAAAGGACCTCTGAGCGATTATCTGTACCAATTGGTCGGTGGTTTGCGAGCAGGCATGGGTTACGTGGGAACAAGGACGATTGACGAACTGAGGCGGGATGGCAAATTCATCCAAGTCTCGGCCGCGACGGTTAGGGAGAACCATCCGCATGACATTGCGATCACACAGGAAGCACCGAACTACAGCCCCGACGTCCAAACGGGCGAAGCTGGCTAAGCTCATCCTTTTTCTGGCGAGTGCCTCCGCCAGCACGGGCGTGGCGAACCAGTCGGTTGCACAACAACCAGCCTCAACAGGCCACCACGTTGTCGAAACCATCCATGGCGGTTCCTTACAACCGGTCCCCAAAGCCGACTTTCAACCAGTCGCCAGTCGCTCTGCCCAGCCGCAGCAACAGGGCGGCACCCTGATCTGGCGAAAAAGTACCGCGATCGAGGTGGCTCCCCATGCAACGTCGATGCAACTGAGACGCACCTCACCCGCTGGGCAAAACCG
>JAPOKD010000653.1 GCA_029977825.1 Planctomycetota bacterium
CCAATGCCACCAACTGACGGCCTGCAACCAGCCATTCGGAATGCAATTATTGAGCAGAAACCCAAGACAGCACAAATGCTTTCAAAGTGCCAAAAACATGGTCGACTGACAAAAAAAAAACGGTTATTCAACACCGCGGCCTGTGTCGCTGGGCAAAAACTCGGCAAGCTCTGCCATTGCCCACAACTGGAACCGAATCGAAATGCGAGCAGGGACGGTCAAGAGCTGAGATCGGGTGAACTATCGGTATAGATACAGCAGGGAACCGGATCGTTTGCAATGAAGCAAGACACCGTCAAACCATGGAAACAGCAAAGCAGACTTCGCATTTATTTCGCGCCAACTGCCTGACCTGAACATGCGAGGGTTTCCACCTCACGATTCGATCGAACCACGTGTCAATCAACGATGCCGAAGAGTAGTCACCTATTTTCAGCGTAATCAACAAACCGACAAAGTCACTTTGTCGATGTGTCACAATGTTTTCGATGGTTGTCAGCGTCTGATCAGGTCGGACGTTCGAATCCACCAGTAACCACTTTGCCCCTCGAAACTGCCTTCGCGGCAAGTCACCGCCGCGTGCCCTGATGTGCTGAAAGTTCGGGTGCTGATTGATACGCGGATCCATTTCTGCTGGATCGACACCGATTACTCTCAATCCAAGTTCAAGCAACCTTCCGCAGGCACCACCGGGCGCACTCCCGATTTCGACAGCCAAATCACCTGGCTGCATATCGAAGCCGCTCCAAGTGATCGATTCTGCAGCCTTGTAGTAGGCTCGTGAAACGGGTTCATTCAACGGCTGTATTGGCTGCACAGCACCTGGCCAGCGTGTGGGCCACACAGTTGCTTCATGGACTCCCATAAACCAATGAGATGGGTCAACCAACACAAGGTCCAGCACACGGTCACCGGGCTGGGCAATGCGATTTGGCGCATCACACTTCAGCCATGTTTCATTCAACCCGGAATAGACAGCATCAGAGACAACTGACGAAACTTCGTCTGCTCCTGGTTCGAAACCGAACCGACCGATCGGCACTCGATCTTTGGGCCAAACATGCAGTTGATCAAACTTCTGACCATTCGGGTCATTCTCAGCCAATTGCGATGCCAGTTCGGCCACCATTGCATTGGCCTGCGAGCCACGTACCTGCCCCAAAGAACGTGAGGCAGTGCGAACAAACACACCGTTGGGTAGCGGCACATCCTGATCATTTTTGGCGGTAACAAAACCGGGCCTCGAAAATGCCAAACGCCAACCCTCGTCAGCCATTTCTGTTTTTACGACCTGTTCAGCGCCACAGGCACAAGACAACATTGCGAATGTCGGCTTCATCATGGTTGGACCTCCTGAGCCTGTGATTGACGATATTTCATCAGGCGAGCTTTTACACCCGGTATCACCCGACAGGCATTTTCAAAGTAGAGTTGCTGCAAGACGTCATCGGGCAGTTTCAGGCCGTGAATCCGCCACATACCCTGTGGTGGAGGAACTTTTTCACTGTAGGCAAAAGACTCATCTGCTGTTTCAAAAAAACGCCAGTTGATGTGTAAACGGGCTTCCGGCCAAGGTCCGTCTGTTCCAAACATAATACGGTCGGAATATTGCATTAAGAACTTGCGCGCCGTGAACGGTTGCCGGCCAAGTTCAGAAATTCGAGAGGCGGTCTCAATATACAAGTTGGGATATTTACGGAGCCATCGACTTACCACATCAAGATCTTCGGGATGATTCGCCACGTGTGCTCCGATAAAATTTGTATTCGGATGCTTGCCAATCACCCGGTTTCTAGCTTCCAGCAATTCCATCCGAGACGGATAGTTCGGGCCATGAAAGCTCCAGTCCGGATGCCGACTCAGTTCTTCCCACCGTTCGTTGGTTTCATCGACTGGTTCAAAAAATGCTGCAGGGTCTGCCGTATGGATGATGACGGGGATACCAAGCTTGCCACAGGCGTCCCAGATGGGATCAAATCGCGGGTCATCCACTTTGATAAGCGATCCATCTGGATTTTTGTACTCAAGCCCGAAGCGTTTGAATATTTTCAAACCGCTCACACCGCTATCAACAGCCTCAGCCAGCTGTCGGGCCGTTCGTTCCGCAAAACCAGCGCGATGGCATGCCCAAGTTGCCGGGTTATCCCGAGTGCCGTCACCAAGCCAGTCCACATTTGCGAAAATAAGAAATCGATCCTTGTATCTGCCCCACAGAAACTTGGCGTGTTCTTCCAAACGTCCGTTCAAGCTACCATCCAAAGATACGGAGACCGCTATACGATTACGATCCATGACTGCCACGTAGTCTTCCAGAGCCTGTTGACTACTCCGCAACTTATAAAAAAAGTGGGTATGAACATCGACCACGGGAAACGCTGCTTTGTTCCGGAGATGTTCTGCGACCTTTAATTGAGCCTGCGGCCGAAAGTTCTTCAGCAGCAATTCACGACCTTCGCGACCGTCAAGAGGCTCGGAAACCGGCGAATCCTGCGAGACGGCCACTCCCCCGAAAATGAGAAACAGTGGCAAAAACACCTGACATTTCAGTCGCAAAATTTTCGCTACAATAAACACGTGGAACACCTTCGATTAATCGCACCGTTTTCTTTTCACACCACAGACAGGGTGGCAGCAGGTTTGTTCTTCGCTTCAACACATCGCAGGAATCAACAGCAAGCGTGACCAACGACCCACAGCACCCCACCGAACACCAAACACTGGGCGGTCAAGCGACCAGTAAGAAGCTATCAATGGAGGCGACAACGCCACCCGCTGATGTTCCTGGCTATCGTCTCACACAGTTTCTCGGAGCAGGAGCATTCGGGCAAGTTTGGGTAGGTCGCGATCTGAACACCGGCCGCGATGTCGCCGTCAAGTTTTACCTGCACCGAGGTGGCGTCAACTGGTCGTTGCTCAGCCGTGAAGTGAAGAACTTAGTGCAAATGTCGGCCGACCGATATGTGGTACAGGTCCTGGAAGTCGGCTGGGATGTTGACCCACCTTTTTATGTGATGGAGCTGGTGCGAGGTGGATCACTGGAAGACCTGCTGAAAGTTCGCCAACATTTGCCTGCAGATCAAGCCGTTGAGATGTTCCGCAAAATATGCATTGGCTTGGACCACTGCCACTCCAAGGGTGTATTGCATTGTGACTTGAAGCCGGCGAATATCCTGCTTGGTGACGAAGATGAGCCCAGACTTGCCGACTTCGGACAAAGCCGCCTATCCAGTGACCAGACTCCTGCCTTGGGGACCCTGTTCTACATGGCGCCTGAACAGGCAGACCTCAATTCATCACCGGATGTGCGTTGGGACGTTTATGCCTTGGGCGCAATCCTGTATCGCATGCTGACCGGAAAGGCTCCTTACCGCGACGAGTCTTTCGTCCAGCAACTTGACACTGCTGGCTCGCTCAAGAAACGCCTTCAGCGTTATCGGGATTCAATTGTCTCCAGCCCGCCTCCTGAGGCCCATTTCGAATGTCCGGGCGTTGATCGTTCTTTGGCAAGAATCGTTTCCAAATGCTTGAACGCCAAGCCCGAACACCGCTACTCCAATGTCCAGCAAATTCTGCAAGACCTCACACGTCGCGACGTCGCACGTGCGAAACGGCCATTGATGCTGCTTGGAATAGTGGGCCCACTGCTGGTCATTCTGGCAACTTGTTTCTTCGGCGCACGGAGCATCAATGAGGCAAAAAACAGCACACTCATCGCGTTACGCACAGAAGCACAAGGCAGCAACGAGCTCGCCGCAAGATTCGCGGCCAAGACACTGGAAAATGAAATCGATCGATATTTTCAGGTAACAAAAAACGAGGCGTACCGTCCTGAATTCATTGAACAATTGAAGACGACACTGGAAACAGAAAAGGCC
>JAPOKD010000787.1 GCA_029977825.1 Planctomycetota bacterium
CGCCACGCACTTTACTGCTGCTGCTAATGGCAAGCCGCAGGTTGATTCCTGGCAGCATTCCCTTTTTGTGATGATCGATCAGGTTTTGCAGGGACCGTCCTCCTCCACTCAGGAAAACCGCCACGGGAACCGGTTCGTTGGTGGAGGTCATCCTGATACCTTTCTCACAAAAACCTGGCCCGCGTCGGTCGATACTGCATCAACGCCGTCCATTTGTGAGGTCGCCAGGGTTGTTGCGAGAGTTTCCTGACAGATCATGTCGTGGTGTTCGTCGATCGCAGCGCTCACCATGTCGTCCATGGGAAGTACGCTTACCTCAATGCGATCCTCGTAATCGCAATCAATTTCCTTGCGCTGATTCTGAATGGTGCGAATGATGTCCTTCGCAACACCTTCGCGGCGGAGATCATCGGTGACTTCGGTGTTTAACACGACAACACAACTAGGCCCCTGGGCGGCAGCCCAGCCATCTCGCGCTTTCAGGCGAACCTCGATGTCTTCACTGTCGAGACTAAGTGGGCCGTCCGGTAGTTCAATGGTGACCGTTCCCGCTTCCTGCAGTGCGTTTAGCAAGGCGTTGCCGTCGGCGTCCTGCAATGCCTTCTTTACTGCTGGTATCTGTTTGCCCACCTTTGGACCCAAGCGTTTGAAATTGGGCACGACGGTGTACTGCACGTATTGGTCTCCGTCAGTGGTGTAATCCACCGCCTTAACATTCAGTTCTTCCCGAATCAATGCATTGTGGTTTTCCAGCCATCCAATTCGTGCATCGTCCGTCAGTACGACTTCAACCCGATTCAAGGGAAGGCGAACTTTCAGTTTGGCCTCCGCGCGTGCCGCGCGGCCGAGAGAAGCGATTTCACGAAGGAGGGTCATTGATTCTGAAAGGTCTTCGTCAATGTTTTCCTGCTTTGCTTCCGGATAATCGCAGAGGTGAACGCTCTTGAGTGTCGAGCCGTCAAACGGGCTGGTCAAGTTCTGCCAGAATGTCTCAGCCAGGAATGGGACGAAGGGTGCGATCAACTTGGTTACTTCCAGTAGCGTTTCATACAGCGTCCAATATGCGTCCGCTTTGTCTTGGGCGTGTGCCGTATCATCCGCATTCGCCCAGAATCTGCTTCGGCTGCGACGGACGTACCAGTTACTTAAAGCGTCAACTAGAGCATTGA
The DNA here is from genome assembly GCA_029977825.1 of Planctomycetota bacterium. GTDB lineage: Bacteria > Planctomycetota > Planctomycetia > Pirellulales > Pirellulaceae > Rubripirellula. The sequence goes on from JAPOKD010000787.1 coordinate 1,170, forward strand.
TTGATTGGCAGGCATTGTAATTGTCAAACGCGTCCATCCGCTCTGTGACAGTTTTTATAGTGCGGTTCAGTTCCGATAGGATCCAGCGATCGATTTCGCTTCGTTCCGAGGCAGGGCGATAGTCGGGAGCGGTCGCTAACGATTGTTGGCTCAACTGCTCGTCCGCACCTGTTGCTGTGGTCGGATCGAATCCGTCGATCTCGGCATAAATTGAGAAAAAGCTTGCAACATTCCACAGCCGCAACAGAAATTCCGGGATGGATTCCTTGATGGACTGTTCACGGTATCGGATAGCTGTCCACGGTGGCTGGCCAGCAAAGAAGAACCAGCGAAGCGCGTCGGCGCCATATTTTTCGAAGATCTCGTTTGGCTCACGATAATTTCGCAAGCTCTTGCTCATCTTGTTGCCATCTTCTCCGAGCATCAGGCCCAGAACAATGCAATTTCGATAAGGATGGGGGTAGGATTCGTCTGCTTTGAGTGGTGGTTGCCGGTCTTCAGACGCACTCCCCTCGGCGTGGATGCTTGCTCCTTTTCCGAATAACATCGTGCTGATTGCAAGTTGGCTGTAGAACCATCCACGTGTCTGGTCCAAAGCTTCGCTGATAAAATCAGCTGGAAACTGGTCCTGGAATGAAGCATCGTTGTGATGCGGCCAACCCCATTGGGCGAAGGGCATGGCGCCACTGTCGTACCAACAGTCAATGACTTCTGTGACCCGTTTCATACGCCCACCCTCAGCAAAGGGTGAATCATATGTCAACGCGTCGATATACGGCTTGTGCACGCGCAAATCATCGACAAGCTCAGGGTTCGCTGCTTTTGCGGTTTCCCAGACCTCCGTGCCCTGCAATCCGGGCTTGCTCAGCACTTCATCGTAACTTCCCAGAGCTTCCATCTGGCCAGATTGATCGCACACCCAGATCGGAAGGGGGGTTCCCCAGTAACGCTCACGCGATAACGCCCAATCAACGTTGGACTCGAGGAAGTTTCCAAAACGCCCATCCCGGATATGATCAGGCGACCAACCAATTTTGGAGTTGTTTTCCAGCATCAGATCGCGGAACTTGGTGGTCTTGATGAACCAGCTGCGCCGCGGGTACTGGATCAACGGATCTTGTGACGCACGCCAACAGAACGGGTATTCGTGCAGGTATTGTTCTTGATGCAGAAGTTTGCCGGACTCTTTGAGTTCCCGCGTTATGGGTTTATCTGCTTCTTTAACCCATGTTCCCTCCAGCGGAGGAAAGTCAGACGTGAATTTTCCATCCGGACCCACAGCGCACAGGAGCTCGGGACGTTCGCCCTCGACAAACTTGCTTTGCTCCTGCACCAAAACATCATGGTCCACTTCGCCAAACGCAGGCGCCTGGTGCACAAGGCCGCTGCCGGAATCGGTGGTGACGAAGTCAGCCGCAACGACACGCCAGTAGTGGTGCTGCGTGCCACCAGCGAGCAGACTTCCACTTGGGTCGCCGGTTGATTGCTGGTAGTGCTCGAATGGGGGTTTGTAGCGTTTGCCAATCAGTTGCGACGCAGCGACGTCTTCGATGAACTCCAGATCACGCTTCAGTTTGGCGGAGATTGTTTCTATTAGGGCCTTGGCAAGAATCAACTCGTGTCCTGTCTCAGGGTCTCGGACAGCAGCATATTGGATGTCTGTCGGGTGCACCGCGGCGAACACGTTGCTAGGGAGTGTCCAGGGCGTGGTGGTCCAGATGACGAGCGAGCGATGGGGTTGATCCTCAAGGGGAAAGAGAACGTACACACTGGGGTCCGCCACCTCTCTGTACCCCTGGCCTACCTCGCCAGCGGAAAGCGCTGTGCCACCTTGGGCCCACCACCACACAATCTTGTGCCCTTGGAACAGTAACCCACGGTCAAAAAGATTTTTCAGGCTCCACCATACGCTCTCGACATAACTTTGATGGTAGGTGACATAGGCTTCTTCCAAATTCACCCAGAAGCCAAGGCGACGAGTCAGTTGTTGCCATTCCTGCATGTAACGCCACACGCTCTGCTGGCACTTCTGGATGAAGGGTTCCTCACCGTAGGCTTCGATTTCTTCCTTACTATGGATGCCAAGTTCTTTTCCGACTTCCACTTCTACCGGCAGTCCGTGGGTGTCCCAGCCTGCTTTGCGCTC
>JAPOKD010000118.1 GCA_029977825.1 Planctomycetota bacterium
ATCTGCTACCCGCTTGAATGCATTCTCAGTGAGGTTCTGGAACCGGTTTTGCTCGCCCGCAGGATCCTCGGTCTGCACTGGATTTGAGCTGTGTAAGCTATCGGCTTCAAATGGCATTTCGGTCTTGTCCGCTTGTATGCGGCGCGACCTGCGTGATTCACCGGGTTTGGCTGCTGGGGCTGGTGCTGCGTTGCCCTCTGGGGCTGCGCTGGCGCCAGGTGCTGAGGGTAAACTGGCTCCAGGTGCTGAGGGTAAACTGGATGCTGCCGATTGTTTTAACGAAGCGTTTTCCTGACGTTTTAGCATTGCCTTAAGTTTTTGCTGTCCAACAGAATTGCCTGGCCCGCTGGCGATCTTTTTCTCTGCCGCATTGCGTGGTCCGGCTGATCCTGCCCCAAACCCTGCGATGACATCCCTGTCCACCAACTCGTCCATCTGCACGATATCAGCAGACTCTTCGAATGACTCCATCGCATTGGATTTCAGCTCTATCCCTCCGGAATCGGCATTGGCTGCAACCGGTAGAGGTGCGAAGTCTTCGTCACCTTCAGCTTCACTCAACATTTCTGAATCCGTTGCTAAGTCCCCGATGTCCTTTCCCGAAACACGCGAGTCTGTTGTGGACGGAGCTTCTGATTCGCTCAATACCGTTCTGTCTGGCGTGACCAGATACGGGCTGCCGAGAAGCAGTAACAGAGCTGCTGCAGTTGCCAGTAGGGTTAAGGGGATCCGCCACTGAGTGCTGCGTTTCGTTGCCGGAGAACTGACTGAATTGCCGGCGGTAATGGCGTCACGTCTCTTAGGATCGAGAGTTGTGCTCGCTTCCTCTTCGTACATGATTTGCAGTTGGTCTGTCACGTTGCGTGCTTCAGCGACTACTTCGGCCAAAGTAGAGTCAGCCTGCATTTTCTTCTCGAACGCCTCAGCATCCTCAGTAGACAGTTCGCCAAGGATATAAGCGGTAACGGTTGGATCGTCCCAGATGGCGTCAGACATTTTCGATCTCAAAGTTTCGGGTGGTGTGTTCGGGTGGGGGAGGCGGGAGTACGGGGAAGTCGTCAACTGACGGCCAGTGAGTCTCGTAGGTTTCGGACCGCGGCATGGAGGTGGAAACCCACATTCCCAATAGTCAATCCCGTTACCTCGGCGATCTCGCGATAACTGAGCCCCGCTTGAAGTCGCAGGCGAAGTACTTCCTGCTGGCGGTTAGTGAGTTTTTCAACCAGGTCATACAACTGATCACGATCCTCCGCGTCGATGACAGCTTCTGATGCGTCGGGCGAACTGTCTGCCACGGCGATTTGGGAAGAGTCGAAAGGTGTCGAGTGATTTGTCCGCTGCATATCTATGACTCTGGTTCGGCAAACAGAAAATAGCCATGCCGCAACCCGTGATTCAATCTTGGCTGGGTCTTCGCGACATAACCGCAGGAACGTTTCCTGCACCGCGTCCTGTGCTCCCTGCCAATCACCTCCCAACATTCGGCCCGCGTATGCCAACAGTGGCCTCTCGTAGCGATCCACGAGTGCATTGATGGCTTCAGCCGGCCAGGTTGATCCTGATTCGGTCATCGTTTTTTGTTAGTAGAGAAAAGATGCGGTTCTGTTGCGTCTACGAGTCTGCTGCAGGATTATTAGGGACGGTCAGAAAAAGATTTTTCACCGCTGATCCGCCTGTCCATCTGAGAGACCGCAATATCACTGATTTTAACGATTAACTGTGCAGTCGGGACGATTAAGCCAACCTAAAACTTCGCTCACAGGTCTTTGAGCCCAACTTCAGTTTTGCGCCCATTAGCAGCGGCCCCTTCAAATCGAGGAAACCCCGGCGGATGCAGCAACAGGTCCAAGAAACGCTGTCATCAGCCCAGTTTCTCAGTCAGACGCCCGCATGTAAATTTCTTAGCGGTTGAATGTCCGTTTGCTGCGGGATGCCCCACCCCAGCTAGAGACCGCAAACAGAAGAGCCTCCGCCAACCCAAGTGGGTAAAAGGTGTTCGAGAGCGAGTTGTGCGCGACAATCGTCTTATTACGGAGAGTTGCAGTCAGGAACTAGATGCTTGGCTTTGAGAAATGGGGGCAACGCGGACTTCTGACATGATCCAGTTCACTTCTTGCGCCTCACATGGCATGGCGCAGGCACCATGCCATGGATCGCGTCAGGGGTTTGGCTCTAGATGAGAGGCGTCTTCCCCGGGATTGCAAACTCAGGATCAGGCCGTGACCCATTGATGTCGAAATCCTTCGGGAAAAGATCAAGCTTGGATTCGTTGGTAGCGAAATCCCATGTCACATTCTTGCCAGTGTAGGCGGCCATGCGGCCGAGCGCAGCGGTCATGGAACTGTCTGCTGTGTCCTTGAGTTCTACAATCGGCTTGCCGTTGCGGATCGAATCAATCAGATCTTTGTGCTCCTGCTTGTATGCAGCACCGATGTCCCCCTTCATCGACCAGATTTCCTTTCCGTCTCGGTCGACGATCGAGGCTCCACTGTTACCACCGCGGATCGTACAGCGACCACCTGTGCAATAGATGGTGTTGGAATTGTCGCCCTGTGTGCCGGGAATCTGACGGCACATGAACGATACGAGGCGGTTTCCGGGGTACACGTAATCGACTTCCACGTTGTCCCACATCTCGCTTCCCTCAGGGCGTGTGAAACGTCCGCCAGAACCGTATGCCGATTCCGGTGGGCCGCCCATGATCCAATTCATCGTGTCGATGTTGTGTACCGCCTGCTCGGCGATTTGATCACCCGACAACCAGATGTTGTGCATCCAGTTGAAAATCTGATATTGAGTGTCGGACATGTCTGGCTGGCGATTACGGAACCAGATTCCACTGGAGCAATAACGCATGGTGGCGGCGATGATATCACCAATGACACCCTCATGCAGTTGTTTGATTGCCTCAACGTAATTGGTTTGGCGACGATACTGTGTTCCGGTAACAATCGCTGTTCCATTCTTTTCGGCCTGTTCGTGAGCAGAAAGGCAGATTTTGTATCCAGCTGGGTCAACACAAGTGGGTTTCTCTGCAAACACATGTTTACCTGCGTCAACCGCTTCGGCAACGTATTGTGGACGAAACCCGGGAGGCGTGGCAAATAAAACGACATCAATGTCGGGGTCGTCCAGAATTCGGCGATAGGCATCAATGCCACTGTGCATTTTGTGCTCAGCAACGTCGACCTTTCCCTCATGACGCTTGGCTGTCCCTTTGCGGACACTTTCCAGTTTTCGCTCTTCTACGTCGGCAATCGCTGACAGTGTCACGTTCTCGTTGATGGTCAGGGAGTCATTGATCGCTCCCGCCCCGCGGCCACCCGCACCGACCAAGCCAATGCGCACTGGTTCCTGCGAGGCATTCTGGGGTTCCGCACCACGGACGGGGCGGACGGCGCTCAGGCCTGCAACGACACTTGCGGACGCTGCGGTGCCGACTTTGAGAAAACTGCGACGGGCTGAATCCACCGAAGTGTTTGTGGGTGTTTTGGCTGGAGGAGTTTGTGGTTGGAGGTCACCGCGATTGGACATGGGCAGGCTCGAGCAATGCTGGTTGAGGTGTGGGGATGAATTGAGGGCAGGGCAGAGAAGAACACGGATTGATCATTTAGAAGCATCGGAATGGATTCAGATACCGTTGGTGTTACCGGTATCCAGATGATTCAGGGTCTCTCACGCCCCCCCACATGATAATGAGTACGGACACCAAACGCAGCCTGAACTGCAGTTTTTTTGATGATTCATGGATCGCATTTCTGGTTCAGTCATGACGGTAAATGTGGCGAATTCATGAGGGCATCGATGGGAGCCTGCAACGGAACAGCCGTTTTGATGCCTTGGTGTCGTTGGGGTATGTTCTTGCGTGGGGCAGAAAGGCGACCTGAGCAAACACAAACGCGTCAGGTTGGGATGAAGCAAGGAAACACAAACAAAACGTTTTGCTGAGAGGTTGTTCTGATGGAATGTGTCAAGGTTTGCAGTGAGGCAGTGAGCTGCAGGTTGTCCCGCAAAGCGTTCTACGGCCAGAAACCCGTGTTGTTTGCAATCAAACGGCAAGCCGCCATTTTTTTTGGGCTGATCTTCCTCGGAGGGCCTGTGAATGCGCGGGCCCAGGACGTGGACATCAACGCATCCCGAAGTTCGGTATCCACCAAGCTGAGGAAGCAGCCACCTAATTTCGTGGTCGTGTTCTGCGATAACTTGGGGTACGGTGACATCGAGCCGTTTGGCTCAACTGTGCATGCGACTCCTGCTCTGAATCGAATGGCTGCCGAAGGGCGAAAGTTCACACACTTCTGCGTTACCGCAGGAGTTTGCACGCCCTCCCGGAGCAGCCTGCTTACCGGTTGTTACTCACAGCGCGTAGGGATGCACAATAATCCGCGCGATGGTCAGGTCTTGCGTCCCATCTCACCGTTTGGCTTGAATCCCGATGAGGTAACCATTGCTGAAGTGCTGCGAGATGCGGGATACCGCACTGGCATGATTGGTAAATGGCATTTGGGGGACCAAAAAGAGTTTCTGCCAACGCAGCAGGGATTTGACTGGTTTTATGGCATTCCCTACAGCGATGACATGACCGAGGAGGTCGGCCGACGTGTGGGTGATAGATTTGGAGGAGGGGCGTGGCCACCACTTCCCTTGCTGGAAAATACGACGGTCGTTGAAGCGCCAGTTGATCGAAATGAACTGACGAAGGATTACACCCTGCGGGCGATGGAATTTATCGAGGAAAATCGCGAGCGGCCCTTCTTTTTGTACATGCCACAAGCAATGCCCGGCAGCACGGCAGCGCCGTTCGCCAGCCAGGAATTCCGCGGGCGAAGTAAAAACGGCCCTTGGGGTGATTCGATTGAGGAGCTGGATTGGTCCATTGGCAAAATCATGGATAAGCTGGTGACGCTGGGAATCGATGATAGAACGCTAGTCATCTGGACATCGGACAATGGGGCACCCATGGCCCGCGAACAGGGAAGTCTTTCAAGAGGTACCAACCGGCCCCTGCATGGTCGAGGCTACACTACCAGCGAAGGTGCCTTTCGAGTACCTACAATCATGTGGTGGCCAGGTCATATTGCGCCAGGCACCATCTGCGAGGAACTGGCAACCACCATGGATCTGTTACCAACGTTTGCCAAGTTGGGAGGTGCGGAACCACAGATCAAGCAAAGGATTGATGGGCATGATATCTCCTCATTGCTGGTCGGGGACCAAACGGTAACGAGCCCTTATGAGGCGTTCTATTACTACGAGCGTGACCAGCTTCAAGCGATTCGCAGCGGACCGTGGAAGTTGTTTCTGCCGTTGAAGGAATTTTCAAAGCATCCCCATTTCAAACGCGGAACAGATTCAAGCAGAAATGGTACGGCTGCCCTGTTGTTCAACGTTGTTACGGATATCGATTGCAGTGAAGACGTTGCGGCAGATCACCCGGAAGTGGTGAGGCAACTGTCGCGGATGGCAGAGCTTGCACGCATCGATTTGGGGGATCGTGGTCGTCCCGGCATCGGCCAACGGAAGCCGGGAAAAATTGAAAACCCGAAAGCGTTGCGACTTGCCGGCCAACACTGATACGCTGTCAGGAACTGTTCTGAATTCAATTTCCTGACGTCACCCCGCTCGAGGTGACGCAACGCCTCAGTTTGTGCCAGAAGAGGCATCGGCAGCAACAGGCCATCTTGACTGTCCACCCGACACCGACGCCAGACAGACTCAAACGCACCTTGCCGGCAATTTGACAGCGGTAGGTGATAATTTTGACAACCCCGAGAAGGTCAATCAATCACGTTGGCTGGCTTGGGCTTTGCCGGAGGAGGTGTCCCAGGTGGCGGCGGCGGTGGTTTTGGTCGGGGAGGACCGAGTTCGATTCCACCAGGGACATGCGATGTCAATGTCCAGTTTGCGTTCTGAGGATCCCAGCCCGCGAGGATTTTCTTCTGCGAGAAGAACCTGCGAGCTATCACATAGGCATCGAAACTGTCCGGTAACACATAGAAACGAGCATAATATTTGGTGAAGTCTACCGTGCTGAACCAACGCCGAAGCCGTGAACGCGGGTTGATCAGTTCCTTGCCAAATCCCCCTTTGTTTTCACGTGGAATGAGTCGAAAACGGGGCCAACGATCGCCTTGTACATAGTACTCCACATCGAAAAACTCATCTTGCTGCTTGAGCTTCTCGTATTGCTGTTTGAACTTTGCCGGGTCGATGCCTTTTACTGGATCCCGTTTCAGGTTGAATCGGTTGATGATCGACTTCGCTTTTAATTCTGCATCTTTTCTGAAGGCATCAATGTTAACGGGGTAAAGCCTGTTCCCGCTACAAATGACCATCAGTTGTTTAATCCCTGGTGGAGCCGGTCGCGGATTGGGGATGCTGATTTGTATATCAGCAGGTGCTTTCACTCTGGGCGTCTGATCCAACTTGGCGGCGAGTTCAGCTTTCTTCTCCAACGAAGTGCTGATGAGTGTCTCTAGTTCTTTTCTTTTTGCAGCGGTGTCGGCAACTATTTTGCTGTTCTTTGCTGCCATCTCCTCGTCTTTGGTAATTTTCAGAGCAAACTCATTTTTTTCTTTTTTGCGTTGCTCAAGCAGTGCCTTTTTTCTTGCCAGTAAATCCTTGTTCAGTTCCAGCTCCTGACGGAGTTTGTCCTCGTCGATCTCAATTGGGTTCACTAGGATCTTTTCGAGGTCGCGTAACTCACTCTGTTCTACCTCCAGTTGTTGATTGAGTTGCTCAACGGCTTCTTCATCAATCTGGTTTTCAGTCGTAATCCTTGTTACGACGTCAGCGACACTCATTTGAGTCACAATTAAGACAAGCACGAGGATACCGACGACGTTGGTCATTGTATCAAGCAGAGAGTCAAGTCCGCCGTCATCTTCGTCAGTGCTGCGAGTTGGTTTCATGTCAGGACCGCCAACGGTAATCAGGGATTATTTCTTCTTGTCGGTGAATGCAGAAAGATCAATGCGACCCTGACCCACAACCGGCAGTTTACCATTACGAATACTGCGTTGATCACACAAACTTTTCAGAGTCCGGAAAGTTGTAAGGCCATCGCTTCGAACAAGGAAAACGATGGAGTCGTTTTTCCCGTTAGCCGCCAATTCCATCAGGTCGATGAATTCTTTCGCTTTGGCAGCATTTGCGGTTCGAATCCGTTTCGGTGGAGTTTGAGTATGCAACACGAATGAGTCTGCAGCGCACTCAACGAAATGCGGTTCAAAGTTCAACCCTGAACCCTGCGGCAGGACAGTGACGTTTGCCTCGCTCTTGTCCTTGCGTTCCTTCAGGTCTTGCTCAAGTTGGGCAATCTCTTCTTTCAGTCGCGTGTATTGTGCTTGCATGTCGCTAGCCGTTTCCCTCGCCTTGGGATCCACCTTTGGGATGACAATCTGCACCTTCTGTTGCTCGGCAAGCTCTTTTTCGATCGACTCCAACTCATTTAGCATCTTTGCGATTTCAGCTTTGTTCGTGTCATTTTGTTTTTGCTGTTCGCGCAATTTCAGAGAATCGGATATTTCAAGTTTGATTTGCTCGATACGTGTCTTTGTTCGATCAAGAGCTTTCTTGTTCTGTTCGAAGTTTTCAATCTGCGCCACATCGGGAGTATCTGTTTGTGCCAGCGCAAGGGTGGCGATCATCATCGTCAGCACGCCGATTACACATGCGATTATGCTGAGGAATGGAAACAGAGAGATTTCGTCGTCGTTAGTTCGTGGTCTTCGTGGCACGATCAACGCCTCCCTCTTCGCGTGTTCCGACGCTTTGACCCGCCAAACCAACTCTTGCTAGCCGGTTCCTGCTGAACTTGTTGGATCACCACCTGCTGTTCTCCGAGTTGTGTCAGCACGTTGCTGAGGCTGGTCAATCCAGACTCAACTCCGGTGAGGTGGTTCTCAAGACTTTCGCCGGTCTTGCTGTAAGTTGCACTGACCTGCGACTGCAGGGATTCTGTCTGGCTAGCCAGATCCGTCAGTGAATTCTGGATTTTGTCGGCCGCGTTTGCCATTTGATCAAGCTGTGCCTGCAGGCGGCCTTGTTGATCCAATTGTTGTTTGTGAAGCGTGGCAACATGTTTTTGCTGTTGCTGCTCGATCCGGTCGTTGACCTTGTCCCAGCCCTCGGACACCTGTTGGGTCAAACGGCCGCCGATGGCGTCAAGCTTTTCCAGCCAGCGTTCCATTTCGGCGTGCTGGGTTCCCAGTGCCTGTTCGACTGCTTCGCGAAAGATGGCAGTGTCCTCGTGTCCGGCAACGCCGCGGACAGCACCCCCGTCACGACCATCGTTGAGTCTTCGGAGCAGGTTCTCGTTGCAATATTCATCCACGCTGGTGATCAGGTCTTCCTCTTGTTTCTGCAATGCGGATGCCGGGATTTTTACCAGCATGCTCATGATCAAGGCCAGCAGGGTGGTATCAAAGGCGGTACCCAAACCGCCAAAGACCTCCTGAAGTGCGGACTTCATGGCGTCCATACTGCCACCACCACTAAGGCTGTTTGCCAGACTGGCAACGGCTGTACTGACTCCCATAACGGTCCCAATGAAGCCAAGAATAGGAAGTGACCAGATGAAAACCTTTAAAATTGTGTAACTGCCTGCCACGTTGTTTGCATCAATGGCTGATTGTGATTCCATCATCGTTACCGTTTCAGCAGCACTCTTTCGCACTCGAAAATGTTCGATGCCGCGCACTACCCGATTGATCAGGAAACTGTCACTGCTTGCGCCGGGGAGTTCGTTGATGTGCGAGATGAACTCATCCAGCGAATCTACCGTGATTTCAGCTGATATTTCTGTAGGAAGTACATCCAGGAGCATCGTTTCCTTTTGCTGCTTCAGACGCAACCACTTAAGTATCAAAATCGAAAGTGCCCAGAACATCAAAAAGGTGGTGGGAAAGGGAACGGGGCCACGTTCCCAGAACAGGGCACCAAAGTTGTTGTCGCGGATTGGAAACGTAATCCCGTACCATACCAGGGTCATGCCGCCGCCCATCAGTCCACTCAGCAGCAAGCTCACATCACTGCTGGCAGAATCACTGCTGGAGCTGAACCAGCTCTTCTGACGACGTTTGCGTGTTACCGTTTGAGTGCCGCTTTGAGTGCCGCTTTGAGTGCCGCTGACTCTTGGCGTCTCGGCAGGAAGTGAAGGTGTTGACTTCTTTTTGCTCTGTGCAGGCTTTTTGCTCTTGGCTGCACCGTCTGTCACTTGGATGTTTGGAAAACCCGAAGGAGTCTCTGCCGGTTGAGAGTCTGGAATGCGGACCGTCGCGCGGCAATAAGGGCACGCACGGCTCTTGCCAGCAAGATTCTCTGGGACTTTTAGCGACTTTTCACAACCTGGGCAGGAGACTTTGAAGTACGACATGATGCAGTGATTTTGGTCCCGGTTGGGTTGACGAAGTCGATAGTTCAGGTTGCCGGCACGGGTAGCAGTGATAGTCCGTACGAGGTGTACCGCGTGTGCTGCTGGTGTCCGCTGTCAGCTGAAAGTTTGATCAGCGTGAGATGTGCAAATGAGGCTTACTGACGACATATTAACACGAACGGGGACGCGTTGGCTGACGGATCAGCCGTGTGGATTCGGAGCTGGTGAAAGTGAACGACAGGAAGATGGGTCGCGCCGATGTTGTCGGTAATTTTGCGCTAGGTTGACCGAATCATCCGGTATAATCATCACGAACACCACCGCCAGCTTCGGTCACACGGTGGCGTTCCTGGTCTTTGCGGAACGGAGGGGATGCGGTCAAGTTGCGTTCCCTGTCAAGCTGGTCCGGTTGGAGGCAGGTGGCGTGAAATGAATCGGTTCTGTTGTTCTAGCGGCCAACTGCGGGTGTGGCGGGCCTCGAGCGTTATCTGGAGTTTTTGAGTAGCGAGTTGGGCTTATGCTGCCGCGTTGGAAGCGTCAGATGTCTGCTTGATCGAGCGGCTTGCAGACGCTGGAAACAACATTACCGCGTTCATGTTGAGATGTTCTGAAAATGACGAGCCTCGGAGAACTTGAGATGCGCACCGGTGCGTCTCTCATGCACAGATCCGTTGCTGTCAGGTCAAGCATGTGCAGCATTAACAAAATCCAGGCCAATGTGTGGGAGAAGAGCAGTGGGTTCAGAACCGAGCGAAGACAACGAGATTGGACTGAATGCGGAAATGGATTCGATGAGCAAGGGGAATTCCGGGAGTGTTGAAGGTGAAGGTGAGGCTAACGAACACGGAGGCGTTCCACAGCGACTGCCGCAGCCCGCAGTGGGACGGCTAAGTCTTTATTACCGAGAGCTAAGACGTTTGCTGGATGAGGGCGAAGCGTCCTTGAATAGTCAGGCTTTAGGGCGACTGGTGAATGTTTCTCCGGCCGTGGTTCGCCGGGACTTGAGCGCGTTGGGCACGATTGGTCGGCGTGGGGTCGGATATGACATCGCAGTGCTGGTGGATCGGATCGGAAGGGTGCTCGGTTCCGGTGTGCATTGGAATGTCATTTTGGTGGGAGTAGGGTCTTTGGGGCATGCTTTGCTGCGGTACAGGGGGTTTGATCGACTTGGTTTCAATTTGAAAGCCGCTTTTGACAACGACCCAAAGTTGATTGGGACCGAGATTGGGGGGATCGAGGTATTGGATGCGGCCGAGCTAGCGGCTGTGTTGGGAGTCGAGTCGGCCGAGTTGGCGATTTTGGCGTTGCCGGCGGATCATGCAGCAGAAATTGCGGCCACGCTGGTGGCGTGTGAGATCAAGGGGATTCTCAATTTTGCACCGACGACGCTGAGTCTCGGTAGCGATGTGGCGGTGGTCAACGTCGATCTGGCCAGCGAACTGCAAAGACTGGCGTTTTCGGTACAGTCGCAAAAAGCGTGAAAAGGCGACGGTCTGGGGCGGTTGTTGCTGAACTGAACGGTTTTTTTCGCCTGCGAAAAAAAGTTTCCCGAACCGGTGC
>JAPOKD010000646.1 GCA_029977825.1 Planctomycetota bacterium
AGGGTTACGAAGTCGTGCTGGTCAATAGCAATCCTGCGACCATCATGACGGATCCGGACACGGCAGACTCGACTTATATCGAGCCACTGACGTGGCAGATGATTGAAAAAATAATTGCCAAGGAGAAACCGGATGCGTTGCTGCCCACGTTGGGAGGGCAGACAGGTTTGAATTGCGCGATGGATCTGGAAGCCAACGGAGTTCTGGAGAAGTACGGTGTCGAGATGATCGGCGCAAACGCGGCGGTCATTGCCAAGGCTGAGGAACGCGAGCAGTTTAAAGCTGCCATGGACAAGATCGGCTTGGACACCTGTAACGGACATACAGTCAAAACTTTGCAACATGCCCGTGAAGCTCTTCAGGACGTCGGCCTTCCTGCAGTAGTACGGCCCAGTTTTACTATGGGTGGCAGCGGTTCAGCGATTGCATACAACAAGGATGATTTTGATTCACTTGTGCAGAACGGTCTTGATCAGTCTCCAGTCACTGAGGTTCTGATTGAGGAATCCATTATCGGTTGGAAAGAGTACGAGATGGAGGTCGTGCGGGATAAAGAAGACAATGTAGTCATCATTTGCAGCATCGAAAATTTTGATGCCATGGGTGTGCACACCGGAGACTCCATCACAGTCGCTCCCGCACAGACATTGACAGACAAGGAATACCAGCGAATGCGTGATGCATCGTTGGCTGTAATTCGTGAGATCGGAGTAGAAACCGGTGGCAGCAACATCCAGTTCGCGATCGAGCCCAAGACTGGCCGTATGATCGTGATCGAGATGAACCCGCGGGTTAGTCGTTCAAGCGCACTTGCGAGTAAAGCGACAGGTTTTCCAATCGCGAAAATTGCAGCCAAATTGGCCGTCGGATACCGCTTGTGGGAGTTGCCAAACGACATCACCAAGCAAACCAAGGCCTGCTTTGAGCCGACAATTGATTATGTCGTTACAAAGATGCCGCGATTTGCGTTTGAAAAATTTCCCGAAGCTGATGCGACACTGACAACTCAAATGAAGAGTGTCGGAGAAACCATGGCAATCGGTCGTACGTTTCGTGAATCGATGCAGAAAGCGATGCGGGGTTTAGAGGTTGGTGCGTTCGGTTTGGGTAGCGATAACCGGGATCTTTGGGGAACAGAGCAGCAGCCTGACCTTGATGAAATCAGGGCGAAATTGAGCACGCCCGGAGCGGAGCGGATTTTCTATATCCGTTACGCGATGAAAGCGGGAATGACGATTGATGAGGTCTTCGAACTGACGAACATCGATATTTGGTTCCTCGACCATCTCTCGCAGATCATCGAGCATGAAAATCGACTGATCGAAATCGGTTCGCTCGACGCGTTTTCACGTGATCAGATGTGGGAAGCAAAGCGGGATGGTTTTTCAGATCGCCAGATCGCGAAAATTACATCGACAACGGAAAGCCAGGTTCGGGCCAGACGTCTGGAATTGGGCGTGAAGCCTGTCTTCAAGAGTGTTGATACATGTGCCGCTGAGTTTGAGGCGTATACGCCTTATTACTACAGCACTTATGAAGTCGAGGATGAACTGCCTCCAAAGAGTGACAAGAAACGGGTCGTCATTCTGGGTGGTGGTCCCAATCGTATCGGCCAGGGAATCGAATTTGATTACTGCTGTTGCCACGCAAGCTTTGCACTGCGTGACATTGGAATCGAAAGTGTCATGGTAAACAGTAATCCCGAGACAGTGAGTACTGATTATGACACATCAGACATGCTGTTTTTTGAACCGCTCACGATTGAGGATGTTCTGAATATTTGTGATGCAATTCAACCCGATGGTGTCATCGTTCAGTTTGGAGGTCAGACCCCACTGAATCTGGCGCGAGGTTTAGCTGAAGCAGGTGTGCCAGTCATCGGCACCAGTGTTGACACCATTGAAGCAGCAGAAGATCGGGAGTTGTTCCAGCAGCTGATTGATGAACTGGGTTTGAGGCAACCGCCCAGTGGCATCGCTCGCAATATGGATGAAGCCAGGGTTGAAGCCAAGGTAATCGGGTTTCCGATGCTGGTCAGGCCGAGTTTTGTACTCGGTGGAAGAGCGATGGAAATTTGTTACGACCAGGTACAGTTCGATCGTTACGTGGCTGAGGCGTTTGTGGTTGCTGACGGGCAACCTGTATTGATCGACCGTTTCTTGGAAGATGCAACTGAGGTGGATGTTGATGCCATCGCAGATGGAACGGATTGCGTGATTATGGGCATCATGGAGCATATCGAGGAGGCAGGCGTTCACTCAGGTGACTCTGCCTGTGCAATTCCGCCATTCAGTTTGACGCAACCGGTGCTCAACGAAATTCGTGAGGCGACGAAAAAACTGGCACAAAAGTTGAACGTTGTGGGACTGATGAACATCCAGTTTGCGATCAAGTCGGAAGGACAAGGTCTCATTTTGTACGTGTTGGAGGTCAATCCTCGCGCGTCACGCACGGCACCGTTTGTCGCAAAAGCAACGGGCGTGCCAGTGGCGAGTATTGCTACGAAGGTCATGGCTGGGGTCTCACTGGCCGAACAGGGGATTACAGAGGAGCCCATTCCACGGCATGTCTCTATCAAGGAAAGCGTTTTCCCTTTCCGTAAGTTTGCCGGTGTCGATATCGTGTTAGGCCCGGAAATGCGAAGCACCGGAGAAGTGATGGGTGTGAGCGACAAGTTTTCGCTGGCGTTCGCAAAAAGCCAAATTGCGGCAGGAAGCCTGTTGCCTGAATCGGGAAAAATCTTCATCAGTCTCAGTTCACGCCACAAAGAGGCGGCTAAAGCTATCGGAATGGAGTTGCGGGAGCTCGGGTTTGAAGTGCTTGCCACCTCGGGGACAGCGGCACGGTTGGAAGAAGGAGGGGTTGAGGTGACTCGAGTAAAGAAATTGGCGGAAGGTCACCCGAACCTGATTGACTATCTAAAGAATGACGATGTTCAGCTAATCCTGAACACACCCAGTGGAAAAGGGGCTCGTACAGATGAAGGTCGCATTCGGGCCGCTGCCGTGCAACATGGCGTACCCTGTATAACCACCTTGGCCGCGGCTGAGGCAGCAGTGCGGGCCATGCGTGCTACTCGAGATACAGACTTGGAAGTGGAGTCGCTTCAAAACCGCTACGCGAAGTCCCCGTAAGCGGTAGCGTCTGGAAAGAGAAAATGATTGCCCATGAAAAGATGAAAGCCCCTACGGGCGGGGCAGTTGCCCGTAGGAGCTCAACGTGCCGAAAAGAAGGGGCAGTTCCTTTCCGGCAGAACAGAGCGGAAAAGCTAGCCTCGTGGACAAGTTGCTCCGCTCTGCAAAACAGTTATTCGACTTTTCCAGTTCGCTGAACGCCATTATCTCTTAAAATTACCTACTTAATTTTTTCGCGCGTTCGCAAATCAGTTTTTATCCTTCCACTCGGTACTTGGACCACGCGTCAACGATGGTAAGCGAAAATCAGTCCGACTCCTCGGTAGACGGGGGCCAGTCCACCCACGTGGTGGAGTTTGACCCATCCAGTCTGAAGCTTCTGGTCATCGATAATGAGGCGGCACATGCTCGTGCGATGACGGAGAGTTTGGAAAAGGTGGGATACACGTGTGAAGTAGCGACCAGCGGGCCGGAGGCTGCCAGTTTGGTCGAGCGTGAAACCTACGACATCATCATCACGGATATGGTCATGAATGATGTCGATGGAATGAAGATTCTCAAGCTGGCACGCGAACGGTTACCCGACTGTGAGGTCGTGATGGTGACCGGACATGCAACCGTGCCAGTAGCGGTGGAGGCGATGCAAAAGGGTGCTTTCAATTTCCTGGAAAAACCGATCACTCCCAACCGTCTTCGAGCGATTGCGGAGAAGGCTGCGGAGGCAGTGTCGTTAAAACGCAGGAATACCGAGCTTCTGCAGAGGCTTGATGAGCGTTTTGGCTTTGAGGGCATCAT
>JAPOKD010000891.1 GCA_029977825.1 Planctomycetota bacterium
GCAGACCCTGCTGGAAATGTCCGGGCCAGGAAAAAATCAAAGGCACTCTGACCAGGCCCTCGTAGAAACGGCAACCTTTGTACATCAGGCCATGGTCTCCCAAAGCTTCACCGTGGTCACTCGTAAATAGAATAATGGTGTTCTCACGCTGGCCTGTTGCTTCGAGCGCGTGAAGGATTCGAGCCAATTGGTCATCGATTTGCGCGATCATGGCGTAGTACAGTGCCTGCACGCGATGGGCATCATGCTCTTGAGGTGTTCGGATCTCGTCTTGAAAATCCAATTCTCTGAGTTTGGCCTGTTGTTCCAGATCGCTGGCACGAAAGTAAGGGCCTGGCATGTCAGCAGGGTCAAACCGATCTGCATACGCCTTGGGAGGAATGAAAGGTGGGTGAGGATCATAGACATTGAGATTCAGCAACCAGGGGGCTGAGTCGTTCATGCGACTGTGGATGAACTCGATAGCACACTCGCTTGCCCACGTTGTTTGATGCATTTCTGGACAGACTCGTTCCGCACTTTCCCTCATCGCATCGAGGTCGCCACCCTGTTGACGGACCCAGTCTGCGTAGTGGTGGCCTTCGGACCAGTCATCTCGCGGTGCATGACTGAATTGCCAGTAGTCAAAGCCATCATCGATTCGAGGTTCAGTTCGATACCCCGAGCTTTGCAGATGAAACTTTCCAATCATGCCACAGTGATAACCTGAGTCGGCGATCAGTTTTGTGATCACGGGCTGGGCTTCAGGAAAAGACTCATTGCCGTTTCGAGTGTTGTGCAGACGTGACGGGTAAAGCCCGGTCATGAAGCTTGAGCGACTGGGGGTACAGATAGGGCTTTGGCAGTAAGCGTGCGTGAAAGCGACTCCCTCAGAGACGAGGCTGTCGATCGTTGGCGTCCTGACATACGGGTTTCCCAACGCACCAATGGTGTCAAAACGCTGTTGATCTGTGCAGTACCAGAGGATATTTGGGCGGTCCATCTGAGATGTCCTGTCGGGGGGTGTCGAGTGTTACAGTGGGGCCGTCTGGGTTAACCAATCAGTCGGCGTCATCCAACCTGTCAGCGGCTCGATTTTTTTGTTGTCTTCGGTCTGCGGATTCCATCGGCATCCATCGTGAGATCGTGTCGAGTGGCTGCAGGACTTACTTCTGATGGTCCGTCTGACAACGTGCGCGGACTGCATGGAACGTGATTGTGAATCGCGGGCAACTGATTGGCAACGATGTGACAAACGACCGAGTCGCTGTCGGCATTGCGGGATCTCGTGCCGAAACACAGTGGCGGTCGGTCTTCTGGAGGCCAGCGAGGCGGGAAATAGCTGTTTTGGGATGGGGGGCTGTTGACGAAGCGTCTTGGGGATGAGGCCGCAGGTTTCAGTTTTCGATTGCTGTTTCATTTGCGGCGCGATTGTTTTGTTCTCGCAGTTGATTCATCGTCTCAATGATTGCTTGGGCTTGGCATCGGATGGCGCCCTTTGCATTGTTCGCCTTGAGTGCTTCGATGCCGCGGGCCTGATATTTGTTGACCTTCTTCCACTCCATCATCCAGTTATTCTGCTTGGACGCGTCCTTGAGTGCTTGAACCGTCGCTCCGAGACGTTGGTACAAATCAGCCGTCGGGGTTGCGTCGTACCGGCGGTACGGGCCTTTTCCACCAACGGTTACAGGCTCGACTGGTTCGGGGGCACGATTGCGAAGCAGTTGAAAAGACGTCGCAACACCACAAATCAACGTCAGCATGGTGGTCATCACCATCAGGCCCCAGTTCTGCAGAAGTGCCGCGATCACGGTGGTTGCAGTACACAGCAACGTGACGGCGATCAGAATCGGCAAGATCTGATTTTTCGCAGCGTTTCCAGATTTTCGTTTGGCGGGTTTGCTGGTGCCGCTCGCTGCTGATGACTTGACGCGAACCACAATCACCGTCGTATTGTCTGATCCACCCCGTAAATTTGCCAGGTCAACCAGCACTCGGGTGGCGAGTTCTTCTGGAAGGCAGTCAATCAGGGCACCAATTTCGCTGTCGTCCACCAATCCTGTAAGCCCGTCGCTGCACAATAAAAACGCATCGCCAGCTTCGATCGGGAATGGCCCTTCAATATCGATGTCAACTTCGGCATTCGGGCCTAAGGAACGTGTGATCACGTTCTTGGGAATCGACTTGCCCCAAATGCTGGTGTCAATGTGGCCGCTTGCCTCCATTTCCCAGACTAAAGAGTGATCAAAGGTGAGCTGTTCAAATACTCCCTTTCGCAACCGATAGACTCGGGAATCACCAACATGTGCGAGCAAGGCTCCCTCGGGCACTAAAGCAAGTGAGCAGGCCGTCGTTCCCATGTTGTGGAACTCCGGATTGCTTTGTCCGCGCTGATGAATCTCGGTATTGGCGGCGGATACTGCGTTGCGTAGGGCTTCCGCTGGCTTGCTTTCATTGTTACGCAAGTAATGCATCGCGATCTGTTCAGTTGCGATTTGGCTGGCAAGTTCCCCGGCAGCATGAGCGCCCATGCCATCGGCGACGACGAACAGATGGCCCCGCGTCCAAAACCGCTCCTCGGTCTTCGCTGGCAAGCTCACCATCGAATCTTGGTTGTTCGCTCGACGCATACCGACATCGGTCAGTTCAGCGAACACGATTCCTGAATTCCAGTGTTCCGACACCAAAAACGACTCTTGCGGCAAATGAGTAAAAACGAACGCAGTGGACGGGGATAATTTTGTACTTTGTGCTTTGTACTTGGGATGGCTCCCCATCGGTCAACCGCACAAAAAACTTGCGGTCGACATGGCCAGTTTCACTTACCAGGCAGGACTGACACGTAA
>JAPOKD010000408.1 GCA_029977825.1 Planctomycetota bacterium
CCAGGACATGGCAGTCACATTAGGCACCCCGTTTGTGAGTGGAAAGGATAGCCTGAATAATGAATTCAGCTTTGACAATTCCGAAGGCCAACGCGAAACCATATCGATCCCACCAAGCCTGCTCATCAGTGCCATGGGACAAATCGATGATGTTTCCAAATCCATCACCATGGATGCGAAAGCTGCTGGAAATGCAGTATTTCTTGTGGGTCACACCAGGAACGAACTCGGTGGTTCACACTTGTCACTGGTTCGTGAACTCAAAGGTGGACACGTGCCTGAAGTAAATTCACTGATGGCAAAACAGACCTTCCAAGGGATTCATCAAGCAATTCAGAACCGCTTGGTCCGTTCGTGCCATGATCTGAGTGAAGGTGGTCTCGCAGTAGCTGCAGTCGAAATGGCGATGGCAGGAGGCCTTGGAATGAACATCGACATTTCTAAGGTGGCAACCGATCTCAACACCACGCAAGTGCTGTTCAGCGAATCCAATACGCGATTCCTTGTTGAGACCACTCCAGCGAACGCGGATGAATTTCAGCAATTACTGCAATCCGCTGATGTCCCTGTTCGTCGCCTGGGTACAATTGAAACCTGCAACGAACTCGTCGTCACCCGCAACGAGGTTGTCGTGATGAAGGTAAATCTGGAAGACGCAAAAACTGCTTGGAAAAAGCCGCTGGATTGGTCCTGAGCACCTTTGGTCCTTAGCACTTTCAGACATCGTGCATAAAATCGCAAGTTTCCACCTCCCCTGAACATTACCCATGATTTCAGCAGTCCAAGATGCGACCTGCACGGTTGTGATCTCGCGAGGTCAGTCACGCAACCCTCAGAAGCGTGGACTTGAACAAGGGATCGCAGACGAAATCGCCAAGCTCAAGGGAGTGAATGTATTAACGATTCCTCACCTATACGACCTGCCAAAGACGAGCGACTCATACCAGCAATTGTCGCAGATCGAAGGCAACCTGATTGTGGTCTCGTGGATCTACTCGCGGGCCGCGCACTGGATCCTCGATCGTAACGGCATCCAAGGGCAGGTGGGACACGTCGAAATCGGTAATGCCGACGACGATGATTCAGAGCAAGAAGGAATAGAACAATCCAACTCAGCGGTCACCGATCCTGATGCGGAATCTGCCGATCCTGTAGTGGACCGCGTTACCGATCTGTATCCCCGACCTGATCGAAAAGTTCACTGCATCGACCTCAAGGTAGAAAACGATCCTCAGGCATTCATCACGGAAATCAAACGCATCCTTGGTGTGGATGACAGTTCTGCAGATACCTCTCTGCCCATTGTGGGCGGCCAACTGGTTCAAGTTGAGGAACAGACCTCCAGACGCTGGTATCCAGTCATCGATTTCAGCCGCTGCACGAACTGCATGGAGTGCGTCGACTTTTGCCTGTTTGGTGTTTATGGAGTTGATGGGGCCGAGAATATTCTCGTCGAGCAACCCGACAACTGTCGAAAGGGCTGTCCCGCCTGCAGTCGTGTCTGCCCCGCAAATGCTATCATTTTCCCGCAGCATAAGGCTCCGGCGATTGCTGGCGCTGAAACCGAAGGTGATGAAGGCTTCAAGATCGATCTATCCCAGTTGTTTGGTGCACCAAACAAGAATGAAGATCCGATTGAGACCGCCGCGCGGGAACGTGATGAACAGCTTCTGTTGGCGGGCCGTGACACGATTGGGATCGATGAACAGCTCAAGAAAAGGCAGGCAGATCTTAGTTCTTCTCCGAAGGACGGGCTGGATCGTTTGATTGATTCGCTTGATGAATTCGATCTTTAATCAATTGCTGAATTTTTCAGATTCAGCAATCCTTGCAGTATGTTTTTTCCGTGTAAACTTCAAGCCGCTGACATCCGATAGCACTTGTAGGTTTAACTACATGGGAGCTAGCTGTGCAGCAACGTCGATCTTTGCATATCTACCGTCGCTGCTGCTTAGCGGTTTTCATTGCTTCAACATCTACTTTGGCTGGTAGTGCAACGATTTCTGCTGCCGAGCCAGAGGTTCCACCGATGCTGAGGATTCCTGCTGAGCAATTGGGAACAAATGTTCACGAGAATTCTCCCCTAAACTCCACACTGAAGATCCGAATTGCGCGACGTCCATGGTTGTTGCAAAAGCTGACAACGCCAAGCCCAAAGCCATCGATCAAGATGACGCCGCCGCGACCGCCAGCTGCGATTCCCGACCCACCATCCATGTCTCCAGTCGTTCCGGAGAATGGAAGCGGTTGGGTGACCCGTGGTCGCGTTAAAACGCAGGTGCCTCGCTACGCGGACCTCAAGGTCGGACCAGAGCAAGCCGTTGCGAGCGAAGCTCTGGATGCTTATCAGCAAATACCTCAAACGAAGCTACAAAGCGTCTCGCAGGGGACGTCTACCGAACCAGCCGACAGTAGCTCGACAAAGGGCAGTGGAGAAGCCGGAGTGATTGACACTCCGGCACCCACAATGTCGACCAGAACATCCGATGACGATGTATCGGATAACACTGCGACTGAGGACACCAAGTCCCAAGTCCGGCCTGATGTGAGCGAGAAATCCACGCAGCCCAACGTTGCAAAGAAATCCAAGCTGAAGTTCAAGGGAACAGACCCCGACACGAGCCAGACGCAGATCGGTGAGAAGTCAACTGCGACACTGAAGGGCAGCGCGGTGATTGTTGGCGATGATGATGCGTCATCTGAGGATAAAACTGGGGGTGGGCAAAGAACGTCGAATATTGATCTCACTGAAAAGGGCGGATCACCTGAGCCAAGCACAATCTCTGCAGAAACATCGGAGCAGACAACCAAAGATTCGCCAACGGATGGCGACATGGCTGCCAGCCCAAGCCAGGCAAGTCCTGAAGCAGATTCATCGGTCACTGAGGACAAGCAAGCAACTGAACCGAAGCCGAAAGCGACTGATGAGGTCAAGGCTGAAGAAAGCGACAAGTCCGGAACAGTAGACGAACAGAATGAAGCGACCGAACCAGACAGTGATGCGGTATCCAAGAAGGATGATGTCGTCAAGGTTCGCAAATTGCGTCTGCAGGCAGACGGAACGGTTTCAGACAAAACCGGATTAGCGGAAAGCGAGACGGCGTCACTGAAGGCAGAAGAAGAAGCGAAAAAAGAGCCAACATCACAGTTTGTAAGCAGCGAAAACCCAAGTGCCACCAAAATCGACTACACCGGGCGTCCTGCCGAGCCAATCGAACTGACGCGTTCTGTTTCTCGCATGCGGAATACGATCAGACAGGGTCTGCTGTACCACTACGCCAGACCCGAAACTGCCAACGAGCGAAGTAACTGGGGCATGCTGCACTCGATCATGGTATTTGGCGCAGACACCAAGATTCGTGTTAACAATCGCAAATACAGCGCAATCGCTTGGATTGCCGGGAACAATGCATGCCGGGGGCAGCGTTTGCTAACAACCAAGAACGACGCCATTACCGCTCGCAGCGGCGTAGGCCTGCAGGGTCACCAAGCCCAGTTACTTGCTGTTTTTTCGCTATGTAACGTGCCATTGGATTACCCGGTCTATGCTTCGGAAGAAAAGTTTTCGATACGCGATATTGTCGAGTCCGAAATGCTTGCTTGTCGGTCTGGCGAGGAGCTTACTTTCTCGCTGATCGGTCTTTCCCACTATCTCGATACTGACACCATCTGGCTCAATGCTGATGGCGAAACGTGGAGCTTCGAGCGTTTGATCAAGGAAGAGCTTTCACAACCGATTGTGGGTGCGGCTTGTGGCGGAACTCACCGTCTGATGGGTTTTGCCCATGCTCTTAGGAAGCGGCGTGCTGCTGGCAAGCCGATCACCGGCCAGTGGAAGCGGGCCGAAATCTTCATGAAAGATTTTGAGAAATACGCCTATCGCCTGCAAAATCGTGATGGCTCAATGAGCACGGACTGGTTTGAGGGTCGTGAGGACAACGGTGATATGGATCGTAAGATTCAGACCACAGGTCACATGGTGGAGTGGTTACTGACCATCACTCCCGATGCAAAGCTTCAGGAACCACGTCTAGTCAATGCAGTGCGGTTTCTGGCCAATACCATCTACACCGAACGCGGTCACGATTGGAAAATTGGCCCCAAGGGACATGCATTGCGGTCTCTCGCGATGTACTACGAACGTGTCTACGGGGGCGACAAGGCATGGCAATCAAGTTCAATGGCAAAATCGGGCAATCAATCCCGCCGTTGATCATCTTTTGAGTGGTTTGTCTGTCCGCGGCGCGTAGCATCGACTAAAGTATTGACATCCTGTCCCATGTCTTCCTAGGACTCGGCTGTCGATGGCAACGCAACGACTGACCAAACACAACTCCGCGATGGTTTCCTCAGCCATAGCGCTTCTTCAGGCTCGCAATGCGGATGCATTGCTCATTCTGCTGGATGGTTCAACTGATTGGAAACGAATCGTCGAGTTGACCGGCGAGATGAGCAAGCCAGTGATTGTCGCTTTGGATTCCCAGGAGGATCTCGAAGGTGCCTCGGAAGCCGGCTTGAAAACGGTAGTGTTGAATAAGGAAAAAGCTCCACTCCTGGAAAGGCTGCAGCATGCTCTGCTGGAGGCTGCTGCAGATGAATTGATTCGCACGAACGGGGAAGTAGTAGCCGTCTATCGTGGCTTCCAGCAAAATCGACTCGATTCCATCAGCCATTTGCAGCTTGACGAGCGGATGCGACGACTAACCAGTCGAGACCTGCAGATGCTTGAGAGCCGCGTCCCTCTACAAACCATCAAAGTGGTAGTTGACCTGGCAGCCCAGATTGGGCGCGAAGGTCGCGAGGGCAAAGCGGTGGGCACCTTGTTTGTGGTCGGTGATACCCGCAAAGTTCTGGAACATTCCAATGACAGCGGGGTTGATCCTTTTCGCGGCTACAACAAGAAGCACCGGAACCTGCTGGATGCCCGCGTGCAGGAAGATGCGAAAGAAATCGCTCAGCTTGACGGGGCGTTTCTTATCGGCAGTGACGGGGTCATCGAACGCAGCCGGCAAATGCTTGAAGTCTCACACGAAGACCTGACCATGACGAAAGGTCTGGGGGCACGGCACTGGGCGGCCGCAGCCATCACGCTGAAAACCAAAGCGATTTCTGTCGTGGTCAGCCAGTCCACTGGTACAGTTCGACTTTACCAAGATGGCCATCTGGTAATGAGAATCGAACCCATGGATAAAGCAGTGAAGTGGCAGGAATTCGCTTTCGAACCGCCACCCACACCGCCAGAAGCCTAGGCCGGTCCAGCACCAGAATGCAGCTTTAACAGAATGCAGCTCGCACAGGCCCCAGCTGCAAGACGACCCATATTTCCCGGAAAGCTGAAGGTGGCAAGGCGGTTTCCCGAGCCGCTTGCTGCGACCCGATTGCCAGCATCGCAGTATCTCTCAAGCTCGACTCACCTGACTGGGGTATACCTTCCCTGCAGTGCCCAACAGCTTCCTCGTTGCCAGACCAATGTCGGGCTGTCTCATCAGCGACTCACCCACGAGAATTCCCTTCACGCCTCCCGCACCCAAGACTTGAACATCTTGATGGGTACGAATTCCGCTTTCCCCCACCAGAAG
>JAPOKD010001016.1 GCA_029977825.1 Planctomycetota bacterium
AGCTTCTCCATTTTCTTCACATTCTGCGTGTCTTCCGGGAACACATATTCGTTCGTTGGCCCGCGGGGAGACCCGTGCACAAACAGAGCGTTTCCTTCGTCGACCAGTCGTGGCAGACCGCAGATAAATTGCATCCGCTCGCGTCCCGCCTCCGGTCCATCTTGATTGCATTCGATCTGTGCACGCGTCCAGAAAATCGCCTGCTCGGCGGCAACATTGAATCCCTCTGGATCAAACAAAGCGCTGCTGTCATGGTTGCCAAGAATGCAGAAGTCAAACTTCATGGCCGCGTCAATGCACTGACTGGGTGCGGGCCCGTAACCAATGACATCCCCAAGACAGACAATGCGATCCACACTCTGCTTGCCAATGTCTTCCAGAACTGCTTCAAGTGCAGCCAGGTTTCCATGTATGTCGCTAACGATCGCGGTTCTAGTCACAACTGAATTCGGCGGTCACAGGGCACGCGGTCTAGGAGTTCGAACAATATTGAAAAACGAAATGGTCACCGTTTTCCGAAAACAAACAAGGATCCACGGTGAGGGGTAAAGTTCCCAAGCGGTAAAGCACAAGTAACCGCTGCCCCGCAATTCTCTTTTACTGCTCTTGAAGCAGCCAAGCCAGTGGTATTGTGCCTCTATTCTAACGCCCGTGCTTCAACCGGTCACCCAGTGCATCAGACAGATCGGCGATGGCGTAGATTTTATTGGCAGTCTTGTTGATATCATACTCAACGCGTCGATAAGCCAGCGTTTTTGCATCCGTGTCAATGATCGCGTAACAGGATCGGTTGTCATCGTCACGCGGTTGCCCGACGCTACCCACGTTCACCAAGACTTTCTCTTTGCCAAATTGGTACGAGTAATCACACTCATCCGGCGAGATAAATTCACATTGGGTCGTGAAGACGCCAGGCAAGTGCGTATGCCCCATGAAGCAATAATTTTGCACCTTGCCAAACAGAATCTCCATTTTCCGCTGGTCAAACACGTATTCAGGGAAGACGTACTCGTTGGTGGGATCACGTGGCGACCCATGAACAAACCGGAACTCACCCTCATCGAGATGTCGGGGCAATTCTCCCAGAAAATCCCAACGCTTGTTCACGACTGCCGGAGAGCCGGGGCCATTATCAAGCTGATCCCTCGTCCAGTAGATCGCCTGCAGGGCCATGGGATTGAAACCATCTGGATCAAACAGGGCAGCCTGATCATGGTTGCCCAGAATCGTGGACTTACAATTTTTGATGACAAGATCGAGGCATTCACACGGGTTAGGCCCGTAGCCAATGATGTCACCAAGGCAGTAGATTTCATCCACCGAGACCTGCTGGATATCAGCTAGCACTGCCTCAAGTGCCTCCAAATTGCCGTGGATGTCGCTAATGAGCGCTCGCTTCACCGGTGTTTCCTAATCTAGACGGACCGCATCCGGCCGTTATGTTGCTTGTATGTAATGATTGTAAGGGGAACTAAAAATTAACAGCAATCCCACCCACTCAACGTTGTCTGCAGATTCCCACATTCTTGATATCGCCCATGTAGCAATCGAAACCACAGGAAGATTGGGTTCGGTGGCAGTTTTGCGGGGTCAACG
>JAPOKD010000035.1 GCA_029977825.1 Planctomycetota bacterium
CCGGTGTGTACGACGGTTGCTGGTGGTTAGCCAGGCCGGGTCGGCTTTCTCAGGTAGATGCGCAGAAGCCTGCCGCGTTTACGCAGTCACGTAGAGACCCGCGAGAAGTTTGAGGTGATTTTGGATCTTACGTTATCTGGAGTGAAACGACGTATTTGTCGGCTCAACAGACGAAAACTGGCGTGCCCCGGTGGTTGGAATCGACGTGGACTCGAGCGTTTCAGTGCGGGGGCACGATGATGGCGTCGTTTTTAGGTTAACGCGGTCAACAATCAATACGGATTGGAAAACGGAGTAATGCAAATTTGGTTGCTGTTCGGTGACCGCGGTTCTGGGATTCAATTGATGGTGCGTAAGAACGCAGTCCAATCATCGTGTTTTGATTTACGGTCCAGATGCGGCTTCGTGTTCAACATTTCGGCTTCAAACTGTTGATAAAAACTGCTCAAGGGCAACTGAAAGTGTTGTTCAAAGGCGGGCTCCCAGCCCATGGTGGGTACCTTTTGCAAAAAAGCAAATAGTCCCCTCAGCGAACCCACACGTTGAAGCAACCTCGCGCAGGCGACGGAACCTCCTGCATAAACAACAGGGTGCACTTTGTTGAGTTTCTCCAATCTTTGCCAGTCGTCGTGGGTGACTCCTGATCGAATTGAGATTCCGGCCTGCTGATAAAGGTGTAAGTTGCGATTCATTTCGTGACTGAAATTCTCCCACGTTAATGGCTTCTGTAGCTTCTTGAACAAAGTGGGGTTTTTGTAGCTGTACAGATACGAAATCAAAACTGCTGAACCTTCGCGCCACCACGCTGGACCGGTCCAACGGGAGTGTCCCATTTGATTTCCATCGATGGCTTCAGCCGAGTATCCGTAGGCGGTTTGTAATGCGTGTGTGTATTCGTGAATTGGGCCGATGACAAATTGTGGGGCGTCGCGGAAAGGTGTCATTGTCATTGTGATTGTCAGATGTGCTGGCTCGATGCTCCAGCCAGCCCAGTGGTTTCCCGTTCGCCAATCGAGATCTTGTCCATCGGAATCGTGGCCCTGAAGTTTGGCAAATGAATGTTTTAGAGAACGGATCGACTCCTCCAGTTGATCCCGCCTGTCCTCAGTGAGCGTAGCGGGATCCCAATCTGTGTTTTCGATCAGATAAATGTGGGTAGGCCCCACACGGCCCCAACGGTTGGCGTAGTGCTCAATGGTGCTCTGGTAAATTGACTTCCACGTTTCGGGATACCCATCGGTGGTATGGAATTCAATTTCAGCATCTCTTTTTTTGTAAACAGGCGATGTGACTTCTGGCACCGCCGCATTCGCAGTGTTCGCAATGATGTGTGGAAGAAGGGCTGATGATGCGAGAAAGTTGCGACGGTACATGCTGAGCTGCTTGCGGGGGCATTGACGGTGTGTTTGGAAGGTTTCTATCGCCAAAGGCAAGCTGGTTCAGGCGGAATCAGGGGGTTTTGGTTAAGCTGTGTTGATTACGGCCGAACGTAAGCTGGCGTCAAGAAGCTTTGTGGAGTCGTGCTTTGGTGTTGTGTACCAGCCTCTCTCTTGTGGGAGAGGTGAATACGGTACAGGATGCGGTTGGTTGCACTAGGAATTATAGCTTTATGCGAACGTCTGTTTCAGGAATGCAATTGTGGTTGGCGGCGGTTTGGGTGATAGCTTCGATGTTTGCTTGCGAGGCGTGGGCCGAGCCGGTGAAACGACCCAATGTGATCGTAATCATGACAGATGACCAAGGATATGGTGACTTGTCTTGTCATGGAAATCCCACTCTGAGAACGCCAAATCTGGACGCACTGAGTGCCGAATCGACTCGGTTCACTGACTTTCATGTTGCTCCGTTTTGTACGCCAACTCGTGCCGCTTTAATGACCGGCCGTTATCCTGGACGTACCGGTGCGTATCGGACGTCATCAGGGCGAACGAGCCTGCACAAACGAGAGAAAACGCTTGGCGACCTGTTTACGATCAATGGCTATGCCACCGGCATGTTTGGTAAGTGGCATTTGGGGGACAACGCACCTTCCCGACCGATGGACAAAGGGTTTGAACGCTCCGTATGGCATCGCTGTGGTGGAGTGACGCAGATTTCTGATTACTGGGGGAATGATTATTTTGATGACACTTATCTGGTCGGTGATAGGTGGAAGACGTTCGGTGGCTATTGCACCGATGTGTGGTTTGACGAGGCGATGAAGTTCATCGACGGTGTGTTGACCGATGCGGGTGGCAACAAACCATTTTTTGTTTACTTGGCTACTAACGCACCGCATGGTCCTTATCTTGTCGGGCAGGAGTGGAAAAAGCCTTATCTTGACGCAGGGTGTCCGCCCCAGCAGGCCGCGTTTCAGGGGATGGTTGCCAACTTCGATTGGAACCTCGGGAGGTTGCGGAGTTTTCTCAAAAAAGAGCAGCTTGAATCCGAAACGATCGTTGTCTTCCTTACGGACAATGGGACATCCGCCGGGGCTTTGTTTGGAGAAGGTGGACGTATTACCGGGTTCCCACTGGATCCGAGCGAGAACGGCCACCGACGTGGCGGGAAGAGTTCTGCCTATGATGGCGGGCATCGCGTTCCTCTGTTCATCCGTCATTTCGACGAACGGTTCAATCAGGCCAAAGATGTTGATGCTCTGGCAATGCACTTTGATTTGACACCGACATTGATGGAACTCTGTGATTTGAGGCGTCCTCCAGAGTGGCCACCGTTGGATGGGCATTCATTGGTGGGGCTGATGAGTGAAGAAGAAGATGTTTGGCCTGATCGAACGCTGCATACGCAGATGCACGGTGGGAATGGTTTCAGGGAACCGGACAATCCGTGGCTGATTGGTGCCGTGATGACGCCCCGGTGGCGGTTGGTCGAGGGACGCGAATTATATGACATCCAGCAAGACGCTATGCAACGCGATGACGTGGCGAAGAAGTTTCCCGAGGTTGTCTCAAAGTTACGTCGCGAACATTTGCAGTGGTACGAGGAAATAAAACCAGGAATGGTGCCTTCGCGAATCGTGATTGGAAGCGATCTTGAGAATCCCACAGACCTGACCAGTCAAGAATGGGTTATGCCATCCGGGGGACCACCGTGGGCAAAAACGCATGTGATGCAAAGGAAAATTGCCAATGCCCCCTGGGCAATTGAGGTCGCGGAGTCGGGTACGTACCGTTTTACCTTGTCCAGATGGCCAAATTACATCGACCGCCCCCTTGATTCGACGTTCGCGAGAGTTCGGATTGCAGGTCAGGAAAAAGGCGGAATGATTGCCAAGCCTGATCAACAGGCAAGCGTCGCTTTTGAGCTGGATTTGCCTGCTGGTCCCACTGAATTGCAAACGTGGCTAACCACTGTCGATGGGAAGACGCACGGTGCTTATTTTGTGACGGTGGAACGACTAAAGAACAATACTGCGGCGGCCCCGGCATTGTTGTGGACACAGTATGGGCTTGCGGGAAAAACGCTCAAAATTGCGGCTCATACCGATGCTGATCCCATGAATCCCATCGACGCTGACGCGGAGTTGTGGTTGAAACAAAATGGAGCCTGGAAGAAATCGCTGGCGGCGGAGATTGATTCATTGACTGCGATGGCAGTGTTTCGCATCGATGATTGGAAGCACCGCGTGAACGTGCCGTATCAGGTTAGATCGGGAAAGAGTCGTATCGAGGGTGTGATACGACCTGATCCCAAAGATAAGGAAGTGCTGGATTTAATGGTGGTCGCTTGCGTGAATGACAAGTGGTTTCCCTATGAGGCTGCCGTCAGACAGATGATTGGGCAAAACCCGGATCTTGTATTTTTCGCGGGTGACCAGATTTATGAGAGTAACGCTGGTGGCGAGGTTGCGTCGTGTGAGCAGGAATCGGAAGTTCCAGAAGCGATGGCAAATTATCTTGCGAAATGGCGTAAATTCGGACTCACGTTCCGAGACCTGCTCAAGGATCGCCCCTCAATCATGATTACGGATGACCATGATGTGTACGCAAGTGATTTGTGGGGTGATGGTGGGCGGAGAATGGAAGGGTCCAGAACGACCGGCGGTTACCCGATGCACCCGAGTTGGGTCAATGCGGTTGAGTCCACGCAAACTTGGCATCTTCCTGATCCCGCGGCGAAAGGTCCTTGGGGTGATGGGATTAATGCGTACTTTACGTCGCTGGACTATGGCGGAGTCAGCTTTGCAATACTTGAAGACCGTAAGTTCAAGTCGCCTCCATCATTGGTGGTAAAGAATGCGATTAACGATCCTTTGTCCAAACGGCCCAACCGAACACCTGAGGTGATCATGGACCCCGCGTTTGATGTGTCACTGCTGGATAGACCTGACTTGCAACTGTTGGGGGAAGTTCAGGAGGCATTTGTGAAAGAGTGGTCGGCCGAGGTAGCTGACAGAAAAAGGCTGGCTGCCGTCCTTTCACAATCTCCGTTTGTGAACATTGGGAACTATGACGTTCGTTACGGTGACATGGATGCAAACGGCTGGCCGCAGTCAGCGCGGAATCGGGCGTTGGAGGCAATTGCACCATCGCAAGCAATCATGTTGTCGGGCGATATTCACTTTGGCACGCTCCATCAGCATGGGATCAACGATTGGGGGGATGGGCCATGGGGATATTCTGTTCCAGCGTTTGCGTCGAAGCAGAATCGAAAATGGGGACCGGCGGTTCCGGCTCAGGGAAGGGAAATACCGGGATTAGCCGGAACGGGAAACCACCATGACCGATTCGGTAACAAATTGACTGTGGCGGCAACTGCGCCCGGTGCGAATGGTTATGGAATTGTCAGATTCAACAAGCCAAAAATGACCATTGTCTGCGAGTTACACAGTATGAATGCTGAACGGGAACCGGACGGTAAGGTGATTCCGGGATGGCCGTTGTTGCTTGAAGTGAAACACGAATAATTGATGGGCATCATCCACAGGGGATGACAAACTCTGAATCAGTTCCGCATCATGAAGCGCGTGGCGTTTTGCAGGTTGGAATATAGCCGTACTCCAAGGAGAACTTGAAAATGAGCCGCTGCAAGTTTGATTTCGTAATTATCATCTGTTGTGCTTTTCTATCTGCGTTGGCTGCCGAATCAGCGCAGGCGACTGAACGCCCCAATATTGTTCTGATTCTGGCGGATGATTTGGGTTATTCTGACCTGGGATGCTTCGGCAGTGAGATAGAAACGCCTCGTTTGGACAAGTTGGCGTTTGAGGGCTTACGTATGACTCAGTTGTACAACGCCGCGCGGTGTTGTTCGACGCGGGCTTCTTTGCTGACAGGATTGTATCCACATCAGGCAGGTGTTGGTGCGATGTCGTTGGATAACCAGAAACCTGGCTACAGAGGTTTTTTGACGGAGCGTGCTGTGTGTGTTGCATCGCTGCTTCAGCAATCCGGCTATCAGACGTTCATGACCGGCAAATGGCATCTGCGCGGGAAAGGAAATCAAGCGTGTATCCCGACCAACCATGGATTCGAACAGTTTTATGGACATTTCAAGGCGTATGCGAGCTATTACCGGAGTGATCTGTTCGAACGTTTACCTGCAACTCAGCCAAAACGCCGCTACAAACACGGCGAGTTTTATGCAACTGATGCGATCACTGATCACGCACTTGATTTCATTGACATGGCACAGAGTGAGGAGGAGCCGTTCTTTCTGTATGTCGCGTTTAACGCACCGCATTTTCCGTTGCAGGCCCCGCGGGAGGAAATTGAATCTGGCTTGGCGACTTACAGGAAAGGCTGGGATGCCATACGCGAAGCTCGAATACGAAAATTGAAGCAGCACGGGCTGATTCAACAAGACACGACTTTATCGGAACGGGGGCATGTGACGGCCGTTCCGGACAGGAACGCTAACTCACCCTATTACGATCGCAAAATTCCGGCGTGGGATGAATTGAGCGATGCGAGAAAAGAAGATTTGGCAAACCGTATGGCCACGTACGCCGCGATGGTCCGAATCATGGATCGGAATGTCGGGCGGATTCACGATCGACTCGAGAAGCAAGGATGCCTTGACAACACCTTGATTGTGTTTCTCTCGGATAATGGCGCCTGTGCTGAATGGGATCCTTTCGGTTTTGACAACAATCCCTATCCGCGAAATCGGCTGTATCGGGGAGATGAGACAAAGAACATCGGTGGTCCGCGAACCTTTCATAGCTATGGCACCGGTTGGGCTAACGCATCCAACTCACCCTTTCGGCTCTACAAGCATTACAACCACGAAGGGGGCATATCGTCACCAACCATTGTATCGTGGCCGAAACAGATCAAACGCGTTGGCGATATTGAGCGTGCTCCCACCCATGTGATTGATCTTGTTCCAACGTTTCTTGAGCTAGGCAAGGCGGACTACCCCGACGATTCAAAGAAAGTATTGCCGTTGGCTGGCAGGAGTCTGGTGGGCTTATGGCGAGGGGAAAAACAGCCTGAACGCACCTTGTATTTCGAACACGAGGGAAATCGTGCGGTAAGGCGCGGTAAATGGAAATTGGTTTGGATCAATTATGTGAAGCGTTGGGAACTTTACGACATAGAATCAGACCGCACCGAGTCTCATGATCTTGCGGAGACTTATCCCGAACGTGTGACCGAACTGGAAACTCTGTGGTTGACTTGGGCGAAGATGAATTTCGTCGAATTACAGCGAGTCAAGCAACCGGCAACCGGGATGCCTAAAATCTACTATTGGTGAGGTTCGTGTGGTTGCGAAGGGCGGAGAGGCTGTGTTTTCAATAGTATCGGCAAGTCCTCACCGTTTGGCTGGCTCGGTTTTGCTGATGCAAAACAGATGGTTAGTACCACGGATGAAAAAACAGCCATCGGAGACCGCCATCGAAGCAAGGCATTTTTCATCGAGAGGATTGCTTGCCAGTTCCTTGTACTTGTCGCCTGGGGCGAGCACGAGTGTGGTCCCCGTTTCTGACAGGATGTAAATTCTGCCATCAGCGTACAAGGGCGAGGCAGAGTGGGTGCCCGTCAATCGTTTATTCCAGACGGGGGATCCATCGGCAGCACGGAGGCAGTACAAAATATTGTCCCGAGTGATCGTGTAAAGGTTCGGTCCGACCAGTAGCGGGGAAGGCATGGCAGGGACACCCTTCCGCTGTTCCCACACGATGTGAGTGTCGGTGACGTCCCCCGTTCCCCCTAGGCGAATCGCGCGAATGGTTGGCTCTTCAAAACCAGATGATGTATAGATGATGCCATCACCGAGGGCGGGAGTGGGCGTGACTCCCTCGCCTTGGCTGTAAACTGACCAAATCCGCTCGCCTGTATTTTTGTCGAATCCCGCTACTTGATCACCGGCTGCGCTGACGATCTGGTCACCCTGGTTGATTGTGATCGGTGTCACGTGGCCAACACGTGATGCGTCACGCTTACCCTTCCAAGCTGTTTTGCCGGTTTTCACATCGATAGCGAGTACGACTGCCTGATCCCATGGGATCTTCCATCCCAGCTCTTTCTTGTCAGGACTGCTGCCGTCAAACGGCATGATCAACAGACCATCGACCAGAATTGGCGATGCACCCAAACCGTGCAGGCTGTGAAATTTGACTTCCGTGTTCTTCCAAACCAATTTTCCATTGCGGTCAACGGCGACAATGGTACCGTCAGCGAAGGCTGCGTAAATACACTTGTCATCAGCAACGGGCGTGGGTGTGGCATAAGAGTTTTGTTTTCTCTTTGCACCAGGGCTTTGCCGGTGGACCTGAACGTTCCAGTTCGGGACTCCTGTTTTGCTGTCAACTGAGATGATGCGGCAAGATGTACCCTCTTCTGTGGTAGCTGTTACATACACGGTCCCTTCGTAAACGATGGGGGATGACCAGCCCTCGCCAGGCAATTCCGTTTTCCATGCAATGTTTTGGCGGTCGGTCCAGTTAATCGGTAGCTGTTTTTCTACCGAGTGCCCCTGTGCGTTGACCCCTCGAAAACTTGACCAGTTTTCCGCCCGCAACAGACTGCAGCATGAAGTGAGCATCAGGCACAGGAAGAAATGTGATGAACGTAAATGCATCGGTGAAGCTCGCGTTGAGACGGATGAATTCGGTGGGGAAGGGATAGGTCCCACGCATAGTCGAGTGAGACCTGCTATCTGGATGACCCTGTAAAGAATCTGGAAACAGATGAAACCGAAGTTTAAGGCAGAATCTTAAAGAGAGACAGTTTAGCGTGTTTTCAATTGAAAGCGGTAACCAGCTGGGTTGTTGGAACCCTAGAAGGCTTTTAGGCAACAAAAAACTGGAAAAAGCGTCGGCGTGTGTCGGGTGAGTGCATGTCCTTGCGATGGGTTGATTGTTGGCAATGTGTTCGTTGCAGACACCAACGGGTGAAAAATCCGTTGGAGGAATGAAAGTTAACCCATTTAGGAGCTCCCGAGATGAAAATTGTAAAACTCTGCATGGCTATGACATTCGCTTTCGGTATTTCCACAACCCTTCAACGAGATGCCTTGGGCCAGCAGTTCAAGGATCTAAGCGAAACTTCGAATGTTTATCTGTATCAACAGGAAGTAAAGGGAATCGAACAGCACGAGAACGAGACTAGCGTAAAAACAAGCGTTCCCGTCCCGACCTTTGAAGACAGAATGCTGGTTGCAGTGGTTGACATGTATTTGGGAGGAGGGTTGGAAAAAATGGCAACACAGTTCAACCTCGGTGAGTTGGACATTGTCACGATCGCACAAATTGCATGCCCCCCAGAGTTGTCGCGTCGCTTAGCCATTGATTACGGTATCAAGCGTTCTTGGGTTGATCCTTGCCCATCGCCGTTAGCAGTCATGGTGGGCCTGGTATTGGCAGGGCATACGGACACAGCGATCCATGAGTTGCTTCCATCGTTGATCGATTTCAGAGATGCGCAGATTCTTGAAAAAGTGAAAGCGGAAGCGTCATTGTTGGAGGTTCGTGAATGGTGCTGGACTAATCTTCCTTTCCCACCCTTCCCGTTTCCCGGCCGATAAAGAGTTCTTGGATCGGCTATCATTCAAGGCGCCCCCGCGAGTCATTGTCGGGGGTGCTTTCTAGCGTTCGAGTTTGTCGTTTGGTTTTTATAGCTTGAGTCCCTTTGGGGTGTAGTCTGTTGGACCTCGGTATTTGTCGACGCTGGTTGAGGGTGTGTTACGCATGATTACCGTGCGGACATGTGTCTAAGCTGAGGCGATAGAATGAATTGCTGCAGACGGTGGTAGCAGAACCGTGAATGTGCAAGCTTGGGCGTAATTTCTGATTGCGAAAGTGGAGTGGGATTAAATGAGCCGTGACGAAAGCAGCACTTCTGGAAAACGAACACCAGACGCCGCTGATGAACAAGTTGACCTTGAGACTCGGCTGGATTCTGGCGAGGGCGTCGAGGTTGATCGGCCGGGTGATGGAAATGATGAGTCGCTTGACTTCAGTGATGAGAGCATGCGTAGCGAAAAAATGGTGATAAGTGAGTCGCGGGCTGCGGAAATCGGGTTGGATGTTGGTTCAACTGAAAATTCGCTCATCAATCCGATCGGAGATGATGAACAGCCAAATGAGGGCTTACCCGGATCTGTCTCAATACTTATTTCCAAGGTGAAGGAGGGTGACGAGGATTCGGTGCGTGAACTGTGGAACAGATATTCGGGTGCATTGGTTCGTTCAGCGCAAACGCGAATTAGCAAGCAGGTAGCTGCAAAGGTTGATTCTGAGGATCTTGCACAAAGTGTGTTTTTTGCAATCTACCGCGGTGCCGTCGAAGATAAGTTTGATCAACTGAATGATCGTGCGGGTTTCTGGACTTTGGTGCTGGCGATTACTCGCCGTAAAGCGGTGGATAGAATCCGAAATTTGACGGCTGCGAAGCGCGGTGGGGCGGCTGCGATGAGAGCCTCACAAGAAGTGGTTGGTGAATCCGGTGCCAATATTGTTGATCGGGCACCATCGCGGGAAGTGGACCCTCAGGTAGAAGTTGAATGTGAGGACTTGTTGGAGTCATTAAAACAGCAACTGGACATTGAGGACGCGTCCGGAATGCTCACGCGTGTCGCAATGTCGCGAATCGCGGGGCTTAGTGTCAAAGAGATTGCTGCCGAACTGGACAGGACGGAACGTACAGTGGAGAGAAAACTCAGTTTGATCCGCTCGTTATGGAGCGAATCGATTGAAGGCTTGTGATCCGAATCTGGGGCGTTGGTGGTTGCAATCCTTCCGCTATGCATGCAAATCGAGGTTGCATTATTCGGAGGCGGGATATTAACTTGCCCGTGCACGGTTGGAAAAGCTGATCGTCCGAATCAGGGGCGGTCGTGTTTCCGCCGATGAGGCAAATCGTCTAGGCTCGGAATTCCGGGCGAAGGAGCTTCCAATTAGATCGCAGGCACTTCA
Source organism: Planctomycetota bacterium (assembly GCA_029977825.1). Taxonomy (GTDB): domain Bacteria; phylum Planctomycetota; class Planctomycetia; order Pirellulales; family Pirellulaceae; genus Rubripirellula. The sequence continues at coordinate 10,361 of JAPOKD010000035.1, forward strand.
GGACAGCGACGCTATCGCCAAGCAGAGTGGATTCCTCCAGTTTTGGTCCCTGTGGGGCCCAAGCGGTCTTAATCGCTTATGCTTTTCTCTTCTGTTTTTTGGAGCGGGGTGTCAAGCGTTGACGGTTTGGATCACCCTGCCTCTCTGGGGTGATCGGGTAAGTCCACCGAATTTGCCGACGTTTCCTGTGCCAGCATTTGATTTTATGTGGCCCATCTTTGGGTCTTTGGTGCTGGTTCTGATTTTGCCGCGCCCTGGGATGCTGTTGCATTGGCTTTTGCTGATCACGGCGGGCGTCATGGACCAGTATCGCTTGCAGCCGCAGTTTTATGCCAACGCCATTTTGATGTCTGCTTGCGTATGGCCGTCGTGGCACAACATGACGCGCTGGTTTCTGGTTTCAACCTGGCTATGGGCGGGGTTGCACAAATTTGTTTCTTCAGACTGGTACGGCCATGCGTCGTATTGGTTGTTGAATCGGGCGGGAGTCGAGAATGCGACTGATTATCACGTTGCTTTCGCGATCATCGTTGCGTTTTCTGAAGTTTCGGTGGGGATTCTTGCCTGTTTTAAACCGCGTTGGGCAGCCATTGGCTGTGTGCCAATGCATCTGGGGATCATGTTGATGTTGTCGCCCATTGCGCTGGATTGGAACGAGAGTGTTCTGCCTTGGAATGCGAGCATGGCATTGATTGGTGGTTGGGTCATGTGGACCACAGTTGAGCCGTGGCCTAAAACGAAGATTCAACGGTTCATTGGCGTGGCTTGGTTGGTCTTTCCGCTTGGTTTCTTCGTCGGTTGGGTTGATCACGGTTTTTGTGGCGTTCTCTATTCGGACTCACTTCCGCGAGGGCAGATCACGACGGCCGAAGGTGCGCAGCGCATTCGAGGATGGGGCGAACTGCATGTTCCCTTTCCTAACGAAAGACGAACGCTTCGTATTTATTTCGAGCAAGCGGCGAAACCGGGAGACTTTCTGCACATCTCCGATCCGCGGTATTTTTTAAATGATCTCTATTTCGTTTTGGATAACGAGTCAGTTGCCAAGGAGATCTCTGCTGAAGATTTTTACAGCGGAGCGTACGCGACGGAAGTTGGACCAGCGTATGGCATTGGGTTGGATGAGTTGCGAGCGATTTTTGCTCTGCGGCAGGCCGGTGTCACGATGCTTCGCGAGTCGCCGGGTATGCCGATTTTTGCAGTCGCTTTTACTCCTGAGAATTTTGACCCCAGCTTGTTGGCTAGCCTGAAAGGGTTACCGAATATCCGCCAGGTGCAACTTGCCGGTACAGCGGTTACCGACGAAGACCTAAAGAAACTCCTTGCTCTGCGGATGCTGACTGGGGTCGGTTTGGATCACACAGGCATCACTGATGCTGGGTTGGCGAAACTGGCGCCTCTAGCGTACTTGTCGATGGTTGAACACGAGGGAACCACGATCAGTGAATCAGCAGTACAGCAAGTGCTGAAGACCGTTCCTTGAGTTGGATGGATTTAAAGGCACTTTTCTGGCCGGAAACCGTTTCCAACTGGTGTAGGTTGGACGTGGCGTGCTCGGTGGAAACGGCGGAATTTGTAGTGATTTGACGCTTCTTTTTTAACCGGAATGTCGGTAGCCACACGCTAGAATTCGCCACGTGTGAATTTACACAGCGAATTTTCTTGCAGGAATCGTGCGGCGATGGATTGCATCGAATATACTGCTGCCCTTGCCCGGTTTTCCGTTGCCCGGTTTACCGTTGCCCGGTTTTCCGTTGCCCGGTTTCTCAGGGCCAAAGTTTTCCGCATACTAAGTTGCAAACGCCGTTTCACCAGAGATTCGCACCCGCTGTTAATCTGGGCCGTGGAGTGACCCTTCGGGTTCTGCTTGAAAGGGGCACGGTAGTTCGCGCTTCATCCTTCCTCCAAGAATTGCACGTCATGATGCGTATTGCTTTTCCTGTTTCTGCTCTAGTGTTCTGTTTGGCCGGCGTTCTTCAGGCTCAAGTTTATGACACGCCAAAGAAAGCTGCCGAAGATCCCGACTTTGCATTGCAAGGTGAGTACACCGATAGTACTCGTGGTTTGCAAGTAATCGCTTTGGGTGATGGTAATTTCAGGGTGGTTGTTTACACCGATGGGCTGCCGGGCGCCGGTTGGAACGGCAAGGATAAGCAACAGCTTGAGCTGGATGCTGACCAACTGGAAGCCATGGTGAGCAAGTTCCAACGTGTCGAACGAAAAAGCCCCACGCTGGGATTGAAACCTCCGGTTGGCGCTGTTGTGCTCTTTGATGGAACCCCCGAGTCATTGAAGAAGCATTGGAAAGAAGGCGCCCGCATCACAGACGATGGGCTGTTGATGGAGGGATGCACAAGCACTGATACCTTTGGTGACTACTCGATGCATCTGGAATTTCGACTTCCGTTTATGCCCAAGGCGAGGGGGCAGGGACGTGGTAACAGTGGACTCTATCATCAGGGCCGGTATGAAACACAGGTCCTCGATTCATTCGGGCTTGAAGGGAAAAATAATGAGGCAGGCGGTCTGTACTCGATTAAAGATCCTGATTTGAACATGTGCTTGCCGCCAATGGTTTGGCAAACCTACGATGTTGATTTCACCGCTGCCCGATTTGACGGGGAAGGCAAGAAAACTGCCAACGCGAAGATCACTGTCAAGCTGAATGGGGTTGTAGTGCATCGGGATGTTGAGCTTCCTCGTACGACAACCGCTGCGCCGGTCAAGGAAGGAAACGAGAACGGACCGATTTATCTGCAGAACCATGGTAACCCAGTGCGTTTCAGGAACATTTGGGTAAGGCCACGCGACATCGAAGCCGAAGCACGCAGACCAATTGTGCCAGGTTTTGAACGGTTCCATGCCAGTGGGGGCGATGCTGTTGCCGGGGGGCGACTTTTGATTGGGGAACTGAATTGCACTGGATGCCACGCTGCCAGTGGAAGCTCTTTGGCCAGCCTGTCATCGAAACAACCGCCCGTTCTCGATGCTATTGGTGAGCGGGTTCATCCGGAATGGTTGGTCGACTTTATCGCGAATCCGCATGACGTGAAGCCTGGAACGACCATGCCGGACCTGATGTCGGGTATGTCGGGTGAGCAGCGAAGAGAGGCGGCCGTTGCCTTGGCGAATTACCTCGTCGGTGAATCCACTATTCAGATCGGTGGTAAAACTGCCAATACGGGTCAGGGCGAACGACTCTTTCATGAGTCAGGTTGCGTGGCTTGTCACCTGCCGCGTGATGGTCGCAAAGCATCTGTCGACACGTCAGTGCCCCTGGTCGGTTTGGAAAACAAGTATAGCCGTGCGAGTCTTGAGAAGTTCCTCAAGGATCCGCTTGCAGTACGGCCATCAGGTCGGATGCCGAAGATTGACCTTGGTGGTGATAATTGGCGACATGTTGCTCAATATCTGACAGGCGATGATGCAGGGGTAGCGTTCGGAAGTCAGCGTGATCTGCCGAAAGAACCGAATATGAAATTTTCAGCCTATTTCAAAGGTGTCGACAAGATGCCTGATCTCGACAAACTGAAGGCTGATAAGACGGGTGTTTCCAGAGGACTGGACATCGGTGTGGGGGGACGGAACGAAAACGTGATCATTAGTTACGAAGGTTTTCTGCCGATTTCAAGAAGTGGAAAATACAGCTTTCGGCTTAGTTCGGATGACGGCAGCATGCTGTATCTGGATGGAAAGAAGTTGATCGATAATGATGGAGTCCACCCCAACACGGCGAAGGAGGCGAGTATCAATCTGCAGGCCGGAATGCACGCCATTCGTGTGAACTGGTTCGAGAAAGGTGGAGAGGAAGTACTTGCCCTGGATTGGGCAGGCCCCGGGGTCAAGTCTGGAGGGATCGACAAGGCGATCGTGATGCCTGCCGATGGTACGCCCCCACCGGTCGAGGAGGAAACCGAAGAGGTCGACCCCAACAAGTTCGTTTACGACCCGACGTTGGTGAACCGGGGACGAGAGCTGTTTACCTCACTGGGCTGTGCTGGCTGTCATGTCAAAACCGAAGCGGGCAAGACTGTGCAGTCGTTGGTGAAAGCACCGAGCTTGACTGATTGCGAAGCCGGGAAAGGCTGTCTCGCCGAGGCGGCGGTTGCGACAGTTCCAAATTATGAACTGACCTCGATCCAACAAGCAGCGGTGGAAGCCGCGATGCGGCCGGGTGCTGGGGACGACAAAGAAATTGACAACATGTTGTCCCACTCCATGGCCGTTCTCAACTGCTATGCGTGCCACCAGCGGGACGGAAAGGGTGGCCCCGAGTCTGATCGCAATCCACTGTTCGTGAGCACCATTCCTGAAATGGGTGACGAAGGCCGTTTGCCTCCACCACTTGATGGAGCCGGGGACAAGCTGCGGGAGGATTGGTTGACTCGCGTGATCGGAAACGGTGACAAGAGCCGGCCCTACATGAAAACCTACATGCCGAATTTTGGTGAGGGTAATGCGAAGTCGCTGGCTGGGCACCTGGCCACATTAGACAAGGTCACCGCAGCAAAACTGGTGGATTCCGGAGAAACTGAAACACGCAAAGCCTCCTTTGGGCGACAGATGGTCGGATCAAAGGGGTTGGCGTGCGTGAGTTGTCACACCTACGGGAAATTCAAATCCACTGGCATCCAGGCGATTGCACTCGACACGATGACCCAGAGGATTCGAGAGGACTGGTTTCATCGTTACCTGCCTGATCCTCAGAAATATCGTCCAGGAACGCGAATGCCCACCGGATACCCTGAGGGCAAAAGCACTGTTACCAACGTGTATGGCGGGGACCGCGATCTGCAGCTTGCCGCAATGTGGGCGTTCTTGAAGAAAGGGGCCAACGGTGGCGTACCAGAAGGGATTGTCAATGGAATGATCGAGCTCAAGGCTGACAACAAGCCGGTGATCTATCGGAACTTCATCGAAGGAGTCACGCCCCGCGGGATCGCGGTGGGATATCCCGAACGTGCAAACCTGTGTTGGGACGCTAACAGAATGGCACTCGCTGTCGTATGGCAGGATCGGTTCATTGATGCTTCCAAGCATTGGGAGGGACGCGGGCAGGGGAATCAGACTCCCTTGGGCGGCAATGTCACGATGTTTGAAAAAGTCACTCCCGTTGCCGTGCTTGAGGACCTTGACGCTGCGTGGCCCGACGGGGCGCCCAAAGAGCGTGGATACAGATTCAGTGGGTACCGGTTGGACAAACAGGGCCGACCAACATTTCGCTATCGATTTGCGGATGCTGAAGTGGAAGATAAGCCGTTGCCAGTGGCCGGAGATTTTAGCGGAACGTTCAAGAGAAATATAAAAGTAACTCCCACTGGACGGCAATCGAACAGCGGCATCTACTTCCGGGCAGGTGCGGGTAATATCCAATCTCTGGATGATGGGTGGTTCTTGTTGAATGATACCCATCGCATTCGGTTGACGACTTCTGGGGATAAACCGCTGGTCCGGAAGGTGAGTGGCGGCTCAGAAATTTTGGTGCCAGTCAATGGCCCGACAACGATCACACAGGAAATCGTCTGGTAGTAATGAAGCAATGATGATGCATATGAAAATCTGTCTTTCCCTATTGTTCTGCCTGTTGTGCGGTCCTTTGCTTGCTCAGGATGCGCCCACAGAAGCTGATTACTATCCAATTACCCGTTTTGAAATTCCAGAAGGGGTTGTTTTGGAAGCAAGTGGCTTTCAAATGATGCCTGATGGCAAGATGGCGGTCTGTTCACGGAGAGGTGAGATTTGGATGATCTCGGATCCTTTCAAGGAAAAGGTGACCGCCGACCAGTTCAAGCGTTTTGCACACGGTCTGCATGAAACATTGACCTTGGCCGAACGCGATGGCTGGCTCTACACAACGCAACGCTCCGATGTCTCAAGGTTACGTGACACTGATGGAGATGGAGAGGCGGATGAATTCGAAGTGGTAAACGACGGTTGGGAAATCTCCGGTGATTACCATGAGTATGCGTTCGGCTCCAAATTCGACAAGAACGGCGACATTTGGGTCGTCCTCTGCTTGACAGGGTCGTTTTCCAGTCAGGTGCCCTACCGTGGGTGGTGTGTGCGGGTCACGTCCAGTGGCGAACTCATTCCCACAACCAGTGGAATCCGTTCGCCCGGAGGTATCGGCGCGAATCATCTGGGAGACATGTTCTACACCGACAATCAGGGACCATGGAATGGAACCTGTGCCCTGAAGCATCTTCCTGTAGGTAAGTTTGTTGGACATCCGGGAGGGTTCGAATGGTACAAGCTCGCGGAGCCTTTCATTGGGGAAAAGCCAGAAGAGCCCAAGAGCGGAAGTCGTTTCATGACGGAGGCCAAACGGTTGCCCAAGTATGAACCGCCGGCTGTTCTGTTTCCCTATAACAAAATGGGGAAGTCTGCTGCCGGTGTCACTTGCGATACGACCAAGGGGAAATTCGGGCCTTTTGAAAATCAGATGTTCGTCACGGATCAGTCCTATAGCACAGTCATGCGTTGCTACATGGAAAAGGTGAAAGGCCACTACCAGGGCGTTTGCTTTCCTTTTCTGGAAGGCTTTGGAAGTGGGTCACTCGGCTTGGAATTGACCAGCAATGGGACGATGTTCGTCGGGGGAACCAATCGTGGTTGGGGCTCCCGTGGGCGGCAACCATTTGCCGTGGAACGCGTGGATTGGACGGGAAAAGTTCCGTTTGAGATACTTGAAATGAAGGCGAAACCCGACGGCTTCGAACTCGTGTTCACTGAGCCAGTGGACGCGGAATCAGTTGAGACGCTCGACTCTTATGTAATGACAACCTACACCTACATTTTTCAGTCTGCCTATGGCAGCCCAGAGGTGGATCATACCGAACCCAAAATTACCAAGGCGGTAGCTGGAAAAGACGGGAAAAGCGTCCGATTGTATGTAGATGGCCTGCAGGAAGGCCATGTGCATGAATTGCACGCCGATGGTGTCCGTTCAAAAGCGGGTTTGCCTTTGCTGCACGCGGAAGCTTTCTACACGCTCAACTATACCCCCG
>JAPOKD010000327.1 GCA_029977825.1 Planctomycetota bacterium
ATGAAAAATGCGCAAGGTCATCGTGTGACGCAGGACCGTCGAAACGCGGGAGACGGATGGGGGCATGTGTCGGCGGCCAGTCCGATCGTCGTGGGTGAGGATCTTTACATGCCAACCATGTTGGGCATTGTGTATGTTGTCCGGTGGCAGACACCGAGATTCGACGAAAGTGCTCTGGTTGCGGTCGCTGACCTCGGTACTTTGGGTGAGACGTGGACTCTATCGAGTCTTTCCTATTCAGATGGAAACCTGTACGCGAGAACTCTGAAGCATCTGATTTGTATTGGAATCGATGACAAGCAGAATGTCAGCCAGGAGAAGCGGTGATGGGAGTGTGCGTTCTGGATAGTTTTCACACAGATACCGAACAATTCCTTCGATGTTTGCAGGGATCATGTGAAGGGATACTCAGTTGGCAAATGTTGCCAAGTCGTAGCCGATATACATGATGCCCAAATCAACCAACAGGTGGCTGACCCATGGGCCGTACAATGTTTTGTAGCGGTCATATAACCATGCCCAAAGGACCCCTCCGGTCGCAACACACAGTGAAAAGAAGAGGGTAACTCCCCAGCCATTGTCCAGAAATTGGTGGATCACAATCACGTGATGTGACATGAATCCGAGGCTGGAGATAATGATCGCCAGGTTGGCACCTGTGATCCTTTTGGTTTGACCGAAAACAAACCAACGCCAGTAATACTCTTCCAGCAGCGAGTGTGGAACTGCCAGAAACAACGCAAACAGGATGTAAATTGTGGGGCTTGTGAGACCCATCTCAGCAACTTTTGCTGTGACGAGAGCCGGTGCATTCTCAAGATAAGTGCTGTCCTTGAGGAAGCCGTAATAAGCTAGCAGACCCGTTCCAACGATAGCGATTCCCATCAGGATGCCTGCATGAATGCTCTTCCATGTGGGTCTGGAAATGCGTATCCGGTGCCGTTGCACCGCAAGCACCCAGAAAAGTGGAAAAGAGAATTGCACGACTTTGCTTCCGAAGTAAACGATTTTCATCAAATCGCTACCGGACAGGAACACAAAATACAGCAGGGTCGCCAGCGTCGGTAAAACCATCGCAAAGCAGATTGCTGCCAGATGGGCACCCCGCGACGTTTCCAGGGAACCCCGCGGTGGCAAATCAGCCTGTTCCGGTTTAGTCAAAGCAGCCTTGTCTCCTGATTCTGCTGGATCCGTGACTGAGTCCATGCTGGTATGAGATTCCTGGAGAGGTTGCTGGGATGCGATCAAGGCCGAGTCTTTGCCCCGTTTGGGACCTGTGCCTGTTTCAGCAGAAAGTGTTTGCCGTTCAGTCGCTCTTTCCAGCTTGATTGGAAACATATTCTTGATCGTCACTGCTTAGAATGGCAATGTCGACTACGATTGTCTTTCCATCTTCTTTTAATAACTGTACTTTTCCTGCCTTTTGTTGCAGGTATTTTGCTCGGGTCTTGAAGTCCCCGCTCTGGGTAGCCCATATTCGAAAAGCAGCCGCTAATGTTGTCTCTTGCTTCATCTCATCGGGCTGCATGCCCAAGATATTTGCATTAGGGGCGACGGTGGCGAGTTCACGTCTCGCGATTCCATCGGCAGCCGTGTTAGGAAAGCGGCGAATTACATTTGTGTAGAGGCTTTCTGCACGATTACGGATCCGCGGTGAAGGTGAGGCTGCGACCACTCGTGCGCGAACGATGGCTTCTGCTTGCTCGGACGGTGTTGTGTACTGAGCCTGCTTTTTGATTTCTCGAGTGAGGCTTGATGTGATGCTTTTCCACTTTGGGAAAAGTTTTGAAACAGCATCTGCTTCATAAACAGCAAGCAGTTGATCAAGCGGTTCTGCCGCGTTGGAATCGACTAATTCGGATTTTGCCGTCGCGATTCGACTCTCGATTTGTTTCTTCAGCTCCAAGTAGATCTCTTGCGATTTCAGTGCAGGTTTTGCAAAGCTACCCAAATTCTCGAGTGGTCCAAGTTGGCCGGCTTCTGAAAGTACGACTCCGGTTTTCAATAAGTCACCCGACTTCAGTGCAGTTTCGGCGGCTTGCACAGTACGTTTCAGGAATTCTGCTTCCTGGTTACTGAATGCGCGGCCTGAGCGTTTCAGGCTTGCCAATAGCATGGTGGGCAATTCGTCTCCACGAAGTGCGCCGGCGCCCCCGTAAATCTGTTCACCATCGGCTCTGACAACGTACAGCTGGGGAATTCCGTTACCGGTCATCGGGTATTTCCGTGACCATTGGGCCCAATCCGGATTGTTGCTGGTCGTGATTTTAAGCGGAACAAACTGCCCCGCAAACGCTGACAAGGATCGGTCATTTTGAAGGCGATCAAGCAGCGCTACGCAAGGCGGTCAGGTTTCCTGCCCTGCCATGACAAAGATCGGACGCCCTGTGTTGGACGAAATGTCCAGAGCTTTTTCCACGGATGTCTGCTTTGTTTGAGCCGATACGAGACCGACTGGCAAAAGTAAAAGTGATAGCAGGCATGCAGTGAACTTCATGGCTCAATCCGTTGCTGGGATATCAGTTGGTGAAAGACAAAAAAACGTTCCGTAAAAGCTTTGGCACCGATGTATGATCGTCGATTGCCTCGTGGCTGCGGTGACACCTGTTCGACAGTATTGCACAGTTAAACGCATTTAAACGCATTCGATAAATGAGTCTGCCTACACCCGAAGTTTAGCCGCCACGCCTATCCTCTGCACCTTGTTTGGCGTGGAATCCTCAGTTGTTGCCCTTGTTTTAGCAATCCTCCCCCTAAAATTGGTACCAGATCCAATGTTGGCATTGTTCTGTGCCTGATCCTCACCGAGATCCCCACCGAGGATCTTTCCGTGACCAACGGAATACGGCGTGCTTTTGGGCAGGGTTTATTTCAGTTGTTCCCACAGTTCAGCGAAAGAATTCTCGAACCGCTGCACTAGCGAGTTGTCTGAAGTCACGATGAAATTTTCCTCATTGTTACGTGCGGCAGACCGAGTCCAGTTGTAGCTGCCTGTCAGTAGTGACTTACCATCAAAAATGGCGTATTTGTGGTGCATGTGATAATCGGTGCGATCGCATCGCACTGGGATGCCAGCACGCTCCAATTGATAGATATCGGACCCCAAGTCATTCGATTTGTCATTGTCAGAGATGACGCGCACCAGAATGCCACGCTGGTGCGCGTCAATTATGGCATCTTTGATTCGGTCGTCTGTAATCGTGAATACGCAGACATCAGCCTTTCTGCGTGTTTCCTGAAACAGTCGAATGATTTTACTTGTGCAGTTGTCGTTGGGGCTGAAAAACGCCTCGGCTTTGTTTGATTGATCCGAGTCGGGTCGCTCTGCGAGGACTTTGCTTGCCTCCTCAACCCAGTCGAGAATTTTGAGAGTTTGTGGATCAGAGAGTTCGTTTCGAGCTAACTCAAACAACACACTTCTGGCGTGCGAAAGTTCATGATCGCTCTTAACATGCTGCTCAATGACCTTTGCCAAAGCCCGCTTTTCACCTCGTGACATACGGTGGTCGTCGAGGGTGATTTGTAACGCATCCTTGATATTAGGATTGAGCATGAGTGAGCCATTGAGTGATAGTGGAAGTCAAATGCTGGTGGAAGTGATCTAGACACAGTTTTCAACGCGGAGCCAGCCTCTTTCCACTTGTTGTTGGAAAGTGCGAAGTGATGCTTGCACCGCGCTGTTCAGTTGGGTGTGCGGAACATTCGGGAACGCGTTCAGAAATGTGTCGTATGCAAGGTCGCAAATGAACGGAACGGTTTGTTGCCCGGTTGAAATTTTGCACTGTGATGAAATGCCGATGTTTTCTGCTGCCTCGCTGATCGCGGAAACGAAGCGGGCAATGTCAACCGTGTGACTGGGTAAAGTAAAGGCCGAGTAGCCCGCGAACGGTTCCAGTGTTGCGTGCCCAAAGGCCGCGCCCACATCTGGTGCGTAGAGATAGTCTTGCCTGTTCTGGAAAGGGATTTCATAGGGAATCCCAAGAGCAACGGATTTTAATGCTGTCGTAGGAGTTGATGTTAATCCTGCATCCCTGCCGGGGCCAAAGAGAACCCCGGGACGCAGGCTGACGGCATCGATCCCTGTTTCTTCACTAAATATGCGAGTGATGTTTTCCCCCGCAAGTTTCCACGCTCCATAGACATTAACTGGGTGCGGGGCGGCGTCCATCGGAACGCGACCCTCAGGGTACAACGAGCGGGGACCGTACACAGCAATGGAACTGGCAAATACAAATCGTTTGATTTGTGAACGGTTGGACTTCATGGATTCAATCAGGTTTTGCGTGCCTCCGAGATTGATTTGCATACCCAAGTCACGATGCTGATTACAGTCCGGTGTCTGCAACGCTGCCAGGTGAATCACGTGGCTGATGCCTTCCTGTCGAATGATGTCTGAAAGCAGTGGTTGGTTTGTGATGTCGGCAACGACTACGTTAAGCTTGTCTGTTTCGACGTCATGGAACACACGCTCTACCCGCTGATCGTTGACATCGCGACCACAGACGACAACCTTGCCGGTCGTGTTTTTGAGTAGCCACTTGGTTGTTTCCGCACCTATGCAACCAAGGCCACCTGTGACAAGGAAGCAATTGTTGGTTGTCATTTGCTAGTCTCTTCAGCGTTCTGAGGAGTTGGCTTGATGAGTGGGGCTGTATTGTTTTCGTCGGCGAGACCTTTCGGGAGTTCCATGATGCGTATCTTTCGAAAGTGGATTTCTTTGCCCTCGGACTCAAGACAGATGTATCCCTTCTTGTAGGAGGCATCGCGGATACCGTTCACGAATTTCCCGTTGACCGAAAGTTTTACCATCCCATCGACGGCAACAAACACATAGCGGTTCCACTCTCCCACTCCCTTGCAGCGGTTCTCGAGAGACTTGCTGCGGTTCCCTCTTGGATTGTCCGGGACCGCAGTCATCCCACCAGCTCCAAACAGTTCACCGTGAACATAGGCGATCGGCGGAAGGGTGCCATCTTTGCGTTTGTGTTGGTTGACCCAGTCCAGTTCCAGCATCTGTACCTCCATTCCTTTGGGCAGGCGGTTGCCTTCCGGCTTGGCATCTGACCAGAGAAACATGCCAGAATTGCCACCTGGTTCCATATGGCGCCACTCAACCTCGATGATGAAGTTCTCGTACTGGCGATCGGTCCGCATTACGCCGATGGGTTGCCCAGTGCAAATCAGTAATCCATCCTTGACGGACCACGTCTCGGGTGACGTGTTGACGTCTATCCAGCCTGTCAGGTCTTTGCCATTGAAGAGGTCACGGAAGACCAGTTCCTGTGCTTGCAGAGTTTCGCAGGCCCATCCTGAGATGAGGAACAGTAAGGCATAGCACGGTTGGCGCAACGCAAAATGGCGCGCACGCTGAATCAATTTGGCAGGCAAGGCAAACTCATTGGTTCGGGGATCGTAATTCGATGGAATGTTTGCAAGTGGCTTACAGGGTATGAAGTTTGGCAGGTGCTCAAAATCACCCTTTTTCTGTTTCAAAACCCTTTCTTGCTTCACGAGCAACGAAACTTTGCGCAAGGGGATCATTCATGATCTTCTCTTCCTTGGGGTTCCACTGGATGGGGCGTCCCAGTCGTGCTGCAATTCCGGCCAAATGGCAGGTGGAAAGTGCCCGGTGATGACTGAAGACATCTGAGATAGGCTCCCGCCTGGCCTCGACAGACTCAAAGAAATTACGGAAATGGTTCGTCGGTTCCTGACCTTTGTAAACCTCACGAAGCGCGTTCGCCGGTAACGGGTTGGTTGCAAGGTCTTCAACAGGTTGTCCAGTCAAACGCCCGCGATTAACTAAAATCCTTCCCTTGGTCCCTTCAAACAGAATGCCGTTGCCTTGATCATGGCGAATCTCCAGTTCCTGTCCATCCTCATATTTTGCTTGAATCAGAAATGCGGTGGCTGTGTTGAACTTGGTGGCGTCAGTCGGCATCCCGTCCTTGAATTCAACGGGGTGCTTGACCATGACTGGATTGACCTCAATCGGGCCGGTAGCTGTTTTTCCCAAGCCCCATGTAGCTATGTCTACGTGGTGCGCTCCCCAGTCGGTCAGTTTGCCACCTGAGTATTCGTACCACCAACGAAATTCGTAGTGACAACGCGACCAACTCTTTGTCTCACCGTAGTTCCCTGCAAGATAGTGATAGTCGGCTTGGGGAGCAGGTCCAAGCCATTGGTTCCAGTCAAGCTCGGTCGGGACTGAGGCTACCGGAAGTTGTGGACTGGTTGGTGCTCCGCCGATGCTGCACGTTGCTTTCCTGATTTCGCCTAAACGCCCTGCGCGAATCAATGCAATCGCCTGCAAAAACTGGTTGCCACTACGCTGTTGGGTGCCAATCTGGACAATTCGTCCTGTGCGTTTGCATACATCACACATTTGACGCCCTTCTTCAATCGTCAGGGTCATTGGTTTTTCGCAGTAAACATCCTTTCCTGCCAACATCGCTTCAATCGCTATTTTGGCATGCCAGTGATCGGGTGTTGAAATGTGCACGATGTCAATTGAGTCG
>JAPOKD010000806.1 GCA_029977825.1 Planctomycetota bacterium
ATCTTCCCTATCAGGCTGATGCATTCGGAGACTGGCGAAGAACTGGAGATCGCAGTAGATGTGTGGAATTGTTGGCTACGTTGGAACAAGTCAAGCTTGTTCTTTTTTAGTGGAAGGATTACGCCGTCTGGAATATCGCGGATATGACAGTTCAGGGTTGGCAATTCACACCGGCAGATCGCTTGGCGTGACTCGTTCAAGCGGAAGAATTGATGCCTTGGCTGGCCGATTGGAAGAAGCCCCCTTATCTGGCTCGTTGGGAATCGGCCACACACGTTGGGCAACTCATGGACCGGCCACAGAACCAAATGCACATCCCCATTTGGGTGGTGACGGTGAGATAGCGTTGGTTCACAACGGCGTGATCGAGAACTTTCAAACCCTTAAAAATGAACTCGTCAAAAAAGGGTACTGCTTCAAATCTGAAACGGACAGTGAGGTCATTGCCCATTTGCTTGCCGAAAATCTCAAGAAGTCTCCAGAAGTAAATGGCAAACCCAACGTTCGTTACTTGAATGCAGTTCAAATGACTCTTGCCAGTTTGCGAGGCACCTACGGGTTGGCGATCTGTTTCCTCGACAAGCCCGACTTGATGATCACAGCGCGTTTTGGCAGTCCGCTTGTGATTGGAGTCGGACAAGGTGAGTACTTTGTTTCCAGTGACGCTTCTCCCTTGGTCGGTCGCACTGACCGAATCGTCTATCTCGCCGATCATCAAATCGCAGTCCTTACACCAGCAGGGTTCTCGGTTATCCATCGCGATCAAGGCAAAGTTCGAATCGATATTCAACCTTTGGAAGTTGAGAGTGGCGAAGCCAATCTGGAAGGCTTCGACCACTTCATGCTGAAAGAGATATACGAGCAACCCGAGTCACTCCGCAATGCAATGCGAGGTCGGCTGGATGATGAGGATGCCACTGCCGTATTTGGAGGACTGAATCTCACGCCGCAGCAATTGGGCAGTGTCGAGCGGATCATTTTGACAGGCTGTGGTACAAGCTGGCACTCTGCTTTGGTTGGGGAATACCTGATAGAGGAATTGGCTCGAATACCGGTCAGTGTCGAGTACGCTAGCGAGTTACGCTATCGCAATCCCCCCATCGAAAAAAACACACTTGTTTTTGGGCTGACCCAAAGTGGAGAAACGGCCGACACTCTGGCGGCTCTCCGGGAAACGAAACGAAAAGGCCATCGCACTCTGGCAATCTGCAATGTGGTTGCCAGCTCCATTGCCCAAGCAGCTGATGGAGGAGTGTATTTGCATGCAGGGCCCGAAATCGGTGTCGCGAGCACTAAGGCCTATACATCACAATGCTGTGTGCTGGCAATGCTTGCACTGTACTTGGGCCGAATGCGGCATCTCAGTTTTGAGAGCGGTCGAAAGATCATCAAAAACTTGCGCCAACTCCCCAACGCAGTCCAGAGTGCATTGGGATGTGACGCCCAAGTTCGCGAAGTGGCGGAAAAACATCATAGCTCCGACAATTTCCTGTACCTCGGACGTCAATTCAATTTCCCTACAGCACTCGAAGGTGCTCTGAAACTGAAGGAAATTAGCTACATCCACGCGGAAGGTTATCCCGCTGCGGAGATGAAGCACGGTCCAATTGCTCTGGTGGACGAGGCTACTCCAAGCGTATTCATCGTCCCGCAGGGTACGACTTACAGCAAGGTCATGGCCAATATGGAAGAAGTCAAAGCCCGCGGCGGTCCCATCATCGCCATTGCGAGCCACGACGATCCTCAGGTGGACAAAATTGCAGATGACGTCATTAGAATTCCGCAGGTCCCGGAGTTTTTACAACCCATCGTAACCATCGTACCGCTGCAGCTTCTGTCCTATCACATTGCACTGCTTCGTGGTTGCGACGTAGACAAGCCACGAAACTTGGCGAAAAGCGTCACCGTCGAATAAGAACCGCTTGATCGCGCCAGACAACCAAATATTGTGCGAGAACTCATCTTGTCAGAGAACTTATCTATCAGAACAGGGATTACAGTGCCATGAAAACACCCGGGTTAAGTTACAATTCACGGAAAGCATTGATTGTCAACATTGGGGAAACTGCAGGAACAGAAATTGCAGAACTGATGTCACAGATGGCGGCTGAGATTGAAGAGCTACGTCGCACCAAAGTGAATGTCACTCGGATCGTTCCTGGTACCTCCGAACCCCACAGCGCGATCGCAGAAGAACCTGTTTAAAGTCGAAATAAGCCAAAATTCATGAGCCAACATCTGGTTACCGGTGCCGCCGGATTCATCGGTTTTCATCTGTCAATGCGTTTGCTAGCACGTGGTGAAGAAGTTGTTGGTTTTGATAACCTCAACGACTACTACAGTGTTGAATTAAAACGTGATCGACTGAAGATCCTGACAGACTTTGACAATTTCAGCTTCGTTCAAGCCGATCTGACTGATCAAGAAAAAGTCGATCAAGTCTTCCAACAAAACGATTTTAGCCGAGTGGTGAACTTGGCCGCCCAGGCTGGCGTCCGTTACTCGCTGGAAAACCCACGTGCCTATACGGAAAGTAACATCGTGGGGTTCTTGAATATTCTGGAAGCCTGCCGACATGCCAAGACACCTCATTTGACTTATGCAAGCAGCAGCAGTGTGTACGGCGGTGGCACCAAGATGCCTTTTGGTACAACTGACCGTGTTGACCACCCTTTGAGTCTGTATGCTGCTACGAAGAAAAGCAATGAACTGATGGCCCACACGTACAGTCACCTGTACGGATTACCTACTACCGGCCTAAGGTTCTTCACCGTATACGGTCCGTGGGGCCGGCCCGACATGGCCTTGTTCCTGTTCACCAAGGCTATTCTTGAAGGGCGTCCCATCGACGTTTTCAATGAAGGACGAATGCAGCGGGACTTCACGTATATCGACGATATTGTTAAAGGCGTGGATCGGACTTCCGAGAAAATTGCATCACCAGACCCTGACTGGAACAGCAGCGCTCCCAATCCCTCTACCAGCGCAGCACCCTATCGGATCTACAACATTGGCAACAATGACCCTGTCGAATTGTCCGCCTTCATTGAAACCATTGAACAAGCCATTGGCATACAGGCAAAGAAAAATCTCATGCCAATGCAAGCAGGGGATGTGCCAGCCACCTTTGCGGACATCAATGCGTTGGAGGATGCGGTTGGTTTCCGTCCTTCAACCAGCATCAGCGTCGGAATCCAGAAGTTTGTTGACTGGTATCGAGACTACTACTCA
>JAPOKD010000320.1 GCA_029977825.1 Planctomycetota bacterium
ACACCGGGGCATGAGCAATACACACGCAACATGGCCACAGGCGCCAGCACGGCTGACCTTGCGATCATCCTGATTGATGCTCGACACGGTGTGCTCACCCAAACTCGCAGACACAGTTTCATCGTCTCGCTGTTGGGAATCCGGCATGTCATCGTCGCCGTCAACAAGATGGACCTTCTTGATTTCGATGAAGAGCGATACAACGAAATATGCGATGAGTACCGATCCTTCGCGATGCGATTGGACCTACCGGATCTTCATTTCATTCCGATCAGTGCACTTGATGGTGATAACGTAGTCGACCGCAGCGAGAAATCGCCTTGGTACAGCGGCAGCACCCTGATGAATTTCCTCGAAACCGTCTACATCGGCAGCGATCGGAACCTGCAGGATTTCCGCATGCCGGTGCAGTACGTCAATCGACCCAACCTCGACTTTCGCGGTTTTTGCGGCACGATAGCATCAGGAATCGTTCGTCCCGGTGAAGAGATCATGGTGTTACCCAGCAGGCAAACATCCAAGGTCAAAGAAATCGTCACATTTGAGGGTGCAGTGGAAGAAGCCTTTGCGCCACTGTCCATTACGCTCACGCTAGAAGACGAAATCGACGCCAGTCGTGGCGACATGATCGTACGCCCCGGAAACTTGCCGCGTTCGCGTGACCAAATCGAAGCAATGCTGGTGTGGATGGACTCGGAATCCATGGTTCCCGGCAAAACCTATCTGTTCAAGCATACGTCCCAGACACAACCGGGCACCATTGAATCGCTGAAATACCAGGTCGATGTGAATACACTGCATCGAAATCCGGCACCCGAACTGGGGCTCAATGAAATCGGTCGAGTTAGTATCTCACTGAACGCCCCAATCCACTTTGACGCATATCGTCGCAACCGCAGCACGGGTGCGTTTATCGTGGTCGACCGCATCACCAATGCCACCGTTGCGGCCGGTATGATTCTGGACAAATCAGGAGACGGGTCTCCTAAGTCTGTGTGGGACGATGAAGCCCAGAACGATGACGAAAAGACCGAATTCTCTGCCGTCTCGGCAGAAGAACGTAACGCTCGATTTGGTCAAAAACCAGCCACAGTTCTGCTGACAGGACTCACCGGAAGTGGCAAGACCTCGATCTGTCAGGCCGTCGAGAGAAAACTCTTCGAGCAGGGGCGTGCTGTGGCAATGATCGATGGGGAAAAAGTACGCGGTGGTCTTACCCGCGACTTGGGCTATACCGCCGATGATCGGAGCGAAAATCTGCGACGAAGCGGACACCTGGCTCACATTCTGAATGATGCCGGGCTGATATGTCTGGCCTCGTTCGTCGCTCCCTCGGAAGATGTTCGTCAAAAAGTCGGCACGCTGATTGGCGAAGATCGTTTCCTTGTGGTCCATGTGGCCACCTCGCTGGAAGTGTGTCGAGAGAGAGATACCAAAGGCCAATACAAACTGGCCGACGAAGGCGAACTGCCAAACTTTCCCGGTGTAACTGCCAAATACGAAGCCCCACCAAATCCTGACCTCACGCTGAATACAGCCGACCAGAGCATCGACGCCTGTGCCGATGCCGTGATCGAATTACTGCGTTCAAAGCAGTTCATCAAGTAACTGCTTCAAAGCAGGTAGCTAAAGTGCCAAACTAACGGGTACACCGATTTCAATTGCAAGCTGGGTTTGAGAACGCATCACCGTGCCACACAAATCAAGCCTGCAATTCAAAGACAACTCCCACTGGGACACTGCGCTGCTGCGAATGCCACGGGGAATCCCAGCCAGACATCGCTAAAAACAGTGGCTGGTAGCGGTTGTCGGCATCTCACTAGAGGTAAGCACGGTGAGGACAACACGCACTCACAGCCCCATGCATGCGTGTGTCCCACACCGTGCTCACCAACATCCGATGCTGACGGTGGTGACCGTCCCTGTGCCCCGAAAGTCACCACGCCGCATCGAAATTGTGATTCGCCACAATTCACTCCTCCACTAATAGGGAGAGTACAATTCGCTCACATAATCGGACAACCAAATTGGAAAATTTTCAAAAAAGAAAAATACGCTCTGAGTCCGCGAGCGTCCCCCATGCCCGATCGCAAGCCATGCCTCTCAAACTGCAGAACAAACGGCGACACTTTCACTCTGTCGCGGTCGCCATCCTTCTGATCCTGGTCACGCCGTTTGCGTGGACGGCAGAGCCCGAGTGGACCGGATGGCTCGGCCCCAAACGCAATGGCTGGGTCGATGATTTCCAGCCACCACAAAAGTGGCCTGACAAACTGGAACAACACTGGCAAGCTCGCGTGGGCGAGGGCTATGGTTCGCCCCTGGTCACAAACGAACGAGTCTATCAACACGCTCGACAAGGCGAACAGGAAGTGGCGTGGTGCCTGGATTTGAACGATGGCAAGGTGCTCTGGCAGCAAAGTGAACCGACCCCCTTCAAAATGGGTGGTGGCGGAGAGAGGCATGGGAAAGGCCCCAAGTCGTGTCCGGTCCTGGCCGAGGGTCGGCTCTTTACCCTGAGCATCACGGGAACCTTGATTGCAAGGGAAGCCCTCACAGGCAGTCTGATATGGAAGCGTGACTACAACTCACGTTTCCCCAAAAGTCATCCCTATTGGGGTGTGTCAGCATCACCCATCATTGTCGACAACCTGATTGTGGTTCACGTTGGGAACGACGATCGCGGAACGCTGATTGCATTGGATACAAGCAGTGGAAAAGAAGTCTGGACTCAGGGCACAGACGGAACCTCTTACTCGTCACCCTTGCTCGCCAATTTTTTTGGTGTGAGCCAGATCATTGACTGGAATCACAATGCCTTGTGTGGAATCGAGGTTGCCTCAGGAAAACTTCTTTGGACACAACCGTTTCCCCATGAAGGGCATAATCAGAACATGCCGACTCCGACGCTCAACAATGGCCGTATTTTGTTGGGGGCGGAAAATCGAGGCATCCACAGTTTTGAGCCGCGATTGACGGACAAAGGCTGGCAAGTGACAGAAAACTGGCATCAACCAGATGTGGCTTTGGACATGAGCACGGCCGTAATGAATGACGGACTGCTTTATGGGTTTTCACATTACAACAGCGGCCAGCTATTCTGCCTTAACCCTGACAATGGAGAAATCGTATGGCAGAGCCGTGGACGGTCCGGTCAAAATGTGACTTTTTTGTCGATTCCGGGTCACATCATTACATTAATCAACGACGGGGAATTACGAGTCTTGTCTGCAGCTGGGAAGGACACAAAACAGGTTGCAAGCTATCGGGTCGCTGACAGCCCGACCTGGGCACCGCCTGTCGTTCTCAGCGATGGATTTCTGGTCAAAGATCGGAATTTCCTGACACGTTGGAGGTACGACGCAAATTAGAAAGCAAGCTAAACTGCCAGTCCATCACTTGATCAAGAGCACGACATGGGCATCGAATCGTTTCACGAAGGCTACGTTAAATCGCGGCGACTGACCGTGCTGGCGGCTCATTTTGCTGAACTCATTCCGGATGAATCCAAAGTTCTGGATGTAGGCTCAGGCGATGGTGGTTTAGCCGCGGCAGTCATAGCTCGAAACCCAACACTAAGATTCAAAGGAATCGACACCCTTGTAAGAGAAGATACAGCAATCCCAGTGGAGGAGTTTGACGGACGAACCATCCCGTTTGGGGAAAAGACCACGGACTACGTTCTGTTCTCGGATGTGCTACACCACACCGAAGACCCGATGATCCTTTTAAGCGAAGCCGTGCGGGTTGCCCGGCAAGGTGTGATGATCAAGGATCATCTGGTACGTGGCTTACTGGCTCGCCCCACCCTACGTTTCATGGATGAAGTGGGCAATCGTCGATTTGGTGTAAACCTACCGCACAACTATTGGCGTCCCGAACAATGGGACGCTGCCTTTGAGCAACTTCACCTGAAACGCAAAGACTATCGCACCAAGCTTGGACTCTATCCGCTGTGGGCGAATTGGTGTTTTGGTCGCGGACTCCATTTTATCGCACGACTCGAATTCAACGAGTGCAATGCGCTTCACGAAACCGACAGATCAGTCGCTCCGAGCGACTGATCTGTTAATTCCCGGTTTCTGAAAACCAGGCAATCAGACTGTCAGAAAGTTGACGGCGCCTGTCTCGACATCGTACATCGCCCCGGCAACCATCAGCCTACCTTCGTCAACTGCCTGTTTGACGACATCACTCTGCTGAAGCATTTGATCAACAGCCCGCATGACATTCCGCTCAGCAATTTTGTCGACAAACGCCGTCTGTGCATCAGCGTCCATCGCTTTGAACGCATCAAAATCGCTTTCATCAAGACAGGGTGCGACCTCGTCTACGATTTTGTACAGGTGCTGACATCCAGTCGCCTCGGTAACATCCTTTTTCTCACCCAGCAACTTCACCGAAGAAGTCACGGCACCACAACGAGTATGCCCGAGAACCAGCAGTAATTTCACGCCTGCCACCGCCACTGCATATTCGATACTGCCCAGTGATTTACTGCCCGAAATATTTCCAGCCACGCGAACACTGAACACATCACCAATTCCGAGGTCAAAAACCAATTCGATGGGTACACGTGAGTCAATGCAACCAAGCACGGCCGCCAAAGGCGTTTGCCCACCTGACGTAGCCTGAATCAATGCAGCGTAATCCCGGGGCAATCGATCACCCTCCAAGAAACGCTGGTTCCCTTCTCGAAGCATTTCCAACACCTCTGCTGGTGTGATTCGCTCCTGCAATTCGCTTGATGAGTGATACGCTACTTCAGTCATGTTCTTTCACTCCAGTGCTTAAAATTTTACTTTATACTGTCACAGCCCAGCCCGCAGCCAGGTCCCAAATCTGGGCCACAGCAGGGACTCGTGCTAACCCCGTTTTGATAACCGGCAAAGGGGATTTCTGCCAGTCCACATAGAATCGCCGAATAGCCCTGCACCCCGAGGCCTGGCATTCGCCACGAACCGCCCCAACCCCGGCTCCGGGACAATAGAGTAGCAAAGGTGCAAGTTCAATTTCCGTCGGTGCATCTACCCCAAAAACAGCTTCCGCCGGCAAAACTCTCGTTTATGAGGCCAGACGAGCACATCGCAAATTTGCCATGCCCCTGAATTTGCCATACCCTGCCAGCAGCTCAGAAAGAATTTGAACCGCAATCACCAGAACATTTCATGAGATTACCGCCGTGATCAAAGTAGCTCGTAAAATCAAAAAATCACCGACATGAAGCGAGGAAGATACATCGCGTGGTTCTGATCAGCCCTCCCCAACAGCAATTGTCACCCTGAACGTTCTTTGCCCCGATGCAGACATTGGCTTCACACCTACGAACGGGAACAGATTTAATGTACACCGACTTACGTTTCTCTTTAAAAAACCTGCCAATGTACCGCCAACAAATGCACATTTCACAGCATTCAGAAAAAGGGCGGACTCACTGTCCAAAACCACCAGCATGTTCGCTATCCTGAGCGTGAAATGATCGTCGCTTAACGTCCCACCACGCCTCCCGCAAATCCCACCCAACGTTGATATGAGAACGACCGTGCTCAATAAAAATATGCCGATGCCCAAGCTAACGCTGCTCGCAACAACTCTGTTTCTTGCACCAAACCTTCACGCAGACGAAAACATCGGTGTTGGGGGCCAGCCCATCGCAGGCTCAGAGGTTATCTTTGATGGCTCGCGTGACATGCTTGATGCAAAGTGGACCTACTGGAAAGGGCCGCGTTTCAGCTCATCGCTTCCGATCAAATGGAAGATCGTTGACGATCCTGTCGCCGATGGAACAGTCATGATGACAGATGATCCAGCTGCAGCCGGTGGTAAGTACGGGACATCCGACATCGTGACAAAGCGGAAATATCGTGATTTCCGACTCCACATCGAATTCCTTGTTGCCAAAAAACGGGGTAACAGCGGCGTCTATCTACAAAACCGTTACGAGATTCAGGTGCTCGACGGCGACAAGACTTCCCATGGGATGGCTGCTGTGATCAACGAATCAAAGTCACCGTACGAAGCATACAACGGCACTGGCAAATGGAACGCCTACGACATCATGTTCCGTGCAGCACGGTTCCAAGACGGCAAGAGAACGGAAAAAGCAATGGTGACGATGTACTTCAACGGCAAGAAAGTGCACTCCAACGTTCAGATCAGCCAGGTATGGGGAGGCCCAAATTCAGGCATCGATGGTGGCAATGATGGCGGCCGTGGAATCACCGATGTACCGGGTGGGCTAAAACTGCAGAACGAAGGTCATGATGTGCGATATCGCAACATTTGGATTCAGGAACTCGAACTGACAGAAGCAGATACGGATTTCTGACCAAAAGCAGTCTCCGGGATGCCCGAACGCTGACGGTCGACAGCAGTCAGCCTCGGGAAGTTTGCCGACGCAGCTGATGCATGAACAAAGGACGGCGTTGGGAGGGCAGTCGTGACCAGCCGACCTGCGACACGCTTACCCGGCGACTTCCCCACCCTCGCCTACGATGTCCTCAACTTGCTTCGTCGACATCTGCAGTTGCTTGCCGATCTCGTCCGTGCTGAGCCCATCGATCCAGCCCAAGCGGATAGCTGCTTCGAGAAAACGATCGTTGGGCCTCGC
>JAPOKD010000627.1 GCA_029977825.1 Planctomycetota bacterium
GAAAGTGGCTTTCCTCGAGGAATGGTGCAGCGCTGTCAAGGAAGCACATGACTCTCACCTTTTTTCTGACACCGTGTCAGTAACATTACTGACGCTATGTCAAAACGTCAAGCAGTTCGCGAGCATAAGACACCCATCAGTAACCGAAGCTGCGCAGGGGGGTAGGTCATACCACCATGGTGATGGCGAGAAGCGTGCATTTTTCCGTTCGCGGATCCACTTTAGTGCACTCGGATGGACCAGCCGAATGAGCTACCGAACGAGGCAAATTGCGGTCGGTCGTAGACACCGCCGACAGTTGCGTGAGGCTCATGGGTGGAAACCAATCTGGCAGTTTGTTAGCCCCCCACCCGCTGCACACCCCAGTCCATCACCCGTGCGATCCGCCGCACCTCGATCTCCTTACCCACGCCCCCCCGCCGAGTTAGTTTCCAACGTGTTGGACGTGTTGAAAGGGAGAGCCAACTACAACACGAGTGCCCCGCACAGTTCACGGGACTATCAATGCACTGGACCTAGCAGCCCCCCGCACCAGAGACCTTCCAGTCGCTTAATTGATTCGATCTCAGCATCCAGATCGAGTGGACGATTCATCAACACCATGAGCTTGTTATCCAAGCCTTGGTGTTTTCGTTCTGTGTGTTAATGAACCAGACAAGCCGCAAATCAGACCTGTTTCACTATGTTGGCAGTAGATTTGTGACCCGGTCGCTGGTCCCAAACGCCGCGACGTCGATGCTGTGATTGTGAAGCAGCTCGAGCCAAAGATTGCACAGTGGCATCGGCTTCTCAGCAGTGGCGAAAGCTTGGTGACGATAACCACCACCTGCAACGATCAATGGAAGGTTGTTGCAGGTATGATTCGATGCGTCACCAAAGTTGCTGCCAATGATAACCGTTGTGTGATCAAGCAATGTGCCGTCACCTTCCTTGATCCGGTCCAAGTCACTCAGGAACTGATTGAGATGCTTGAGAATATCCATTTCTATTCGACTTAGTGGATCGAGTTTGTCCAGCTTTCCGCCGTGATGCGACAGTGTATGCCAGCCTCCGGTAGCGCCTGGCACCTTGATGGCTCCGTAGATCCAGTCGAGACTGAGTGTGATCACGCGTGTCGAATCAGTTTGCAGGGCCAGCTTGGACAGCTCCAGAAGGTTTGCGACCTTGGTTGAAAATGCAAACTCGGGATCATCACTGAGTGTATCCGGCACAACAGGTTTTGAGGTACCCAACCAGAAAGATTCGTGCGCGATCTGCTTCTCCAATTCAACGATGACGTTGCGGTAGGTTTCGATGGTGGATACCGCAGATCCCTCGCGGACATGTCGATCTTCCATTTGCTGCATGTCGCGTTTCAAACAGGTGATGACGTATTGATCCTTCTGGATCTGTTTCCGTTTTTCGGAAAGATCCTCTTCGCCAAACAGCTTATTGTAAATTTGATCGACATCGTGGAGCGGTGGTATCGCGACACCTCGATCGTTCCACGAACACCCCCAGCCACGATCGTAGATACTGAGAGGCAAAAACGGAAAGCGCGTGTCTCCGTCCATTTCGCGTGCGAGAACCTGATCAAGCGACATCGAGTTCACGAAGTTCGGAGCTTCGGGTTTTGGTGTGCCCGTCAGGAATGACTTTTCCGAATCGTGATTGCTGGTTTCCATTCCGGGGTGATAGAGGTTCTCAAAGACGGTCAGCTTGTTCTTTGTCTCCAGAGATTTCAAATATCTGGAAGTGGAAAGGTCTCCGCGTGTCTTTGGCAAGAAATAAGGTCTATAGAATCCTAGCGAATTGCAGATGAACATAATTCGCTTTGGTACACGTTTGGGGCCTGCGCCAGCGTGGAGGTTCAGTGAGTGCATCGCCAGTGGCAAAGCGGCACCGAATTTCAAGAAGTCTCTTCGTGGTGACATGCTCATCGATGATCGTCCTGATTCTTGAGATTCACCCAACAAAAGATGAAAACGAAATTCATTCGGTTGTCTCCTTTGCTCTGCCTCTGTTATTCGCCGATAGTCGAACCGAATACGCCAGCACGTTCGTCACTACATCTCGTGTTCTGCAACCGCTCGGACTGATCATTGCCAACAAGTCAAGTCGTTGCTTCAGACTCGGCGTGTATCCATTAGCATACTCGAAGAACGTTTTGGCAAAGTTGTACGCAATCTTGCGTTCGTCCGAGATCAACAGTTTTTTCAATCCGAAGATATCTGAGAACTCCTGATTGTTGATTTCGCCTTCTGCATCAACCTCTGAAGTTAACTTGAAATAGCCTTGCGGTCGAAAAGTAAACGTCCCTCGGTGTGGTACTTCAGTGGAGTATCTGGTTCGCCACTGCCCCATTGAGTCAAAATTCTCCAGTGCAAATCCATACGGATCGATGCTCTTGTGACACGCGTAGCAGGCCTCGCTGTTTTTGTGCTGTGCAATTTGCTCACGCAACGAAGCAGATTCGTCGCCGTGCTCGGGTTCGATCGCTTTCACTGATGCGGGTGGAGGCGAAACAGGAGTGCCGACGATGTTCTTTGAAATCCACGCGCCACGGAGAATCGGTGACGTGGCGAAACCGTCGCTCGTCACTTTCAGGATACTGCCCATGGTAAGTAGCCCACCGCGCGGAACCTTAGGGCCAAAGAAGACCTTTCGCATTTTCTGGCCCTCAACACCACCGATGCCATAATGGTTCGCCAGCCTTTGATTCAAAAAAGAATAATCGGAGTCAATGAGCTCGCTGACCGGGCGGTTTTCGCGAATCAGATGGGCAAGGTAAGCCGCCGTTTCCAGCGGCAGGTAGTGATTCAGTAAATCGTCATAGTCTGGATACAGTTTTAGCGACGGTGATACATTATTCCACGATCGCAGATTCAACCATTGGTTGCAAAGTGATTGGACCATCCGTTCCGCACGTGGGTCGTCTAGCATGGCTGCTATCTGGTCTCGTAGCGGCTGTTTCGATATGCGCGTCGCGTGATCGGGCACCGACAGCCATATCACCCGCGCCAGGTCTGCCGCATGAGAAAGCTGTTCACTTGAATGTTCTCCTGGAACCATCAGGAAACGATGCGAGCAGATGATGGCTTTGAAACCGGTCTTCGCTGCTTCGACAAAGTTGTCATCACGTTTGAACGTCGCTAGCGCGACCTCGAAATAGGGTTGTAGTTCAAAATCAGTAAGCTCGGATGAAAACGCGCGTTTTGCAAATCGACGGATGATCTCACGCAAGTCCTCAGTGCCGGCAGAGGCAATCGAAACCCGCGATTTTGCAAGTTCATCGTCCAGCGTAACCGCAACGTCCAACTTGCCGATCGAAGCGAGCGAACGGCCATCAAGACTGAATGATTTCGTCGCGACGAACTTGATAAACGGAGCATCGGTGGCTGTCACAAAGGGTATCGGTTGCTCATTCGCAAGCCTGGTTTCAAGATCTCCGCGCGAGATTGGTTCGCCCCAATCACGAGCGTCTTCGGACGCGTAAACTTCAAACTGCTGAACTTGTCCATTGCCATTGCCACCCGACCACGTCGCGTAAGAAAGACCTTCAATATTGTGACGGTTTGGATTATTAAGGATCACGTAATGCGGAGGCTCCGCGAGAGTAGGCTTGAATCGGGTATGCCAGAATGTTCGGTTGGACCCGTCCTGCATTTTCTCCTTTCCCATCCCCAGCTGAAAACTGCTCACAGTGACAGAACCGCCGATCTTCTTGAGGTTGGTTTGGTAACCCGACGCTTCAGCGAGGGATGCTGTCACACCGTCCTCTGTTATTTGCTCACGCTTTTGGTCACCCGTGAGCGACAAGGCGTTCGCCGCCCGTTCGTCAGGGTCTGACCCGCGACCAGAGCCCTGCAAGTCGCACGACAGTTCCAGATCTCCAAATAACATCCGATAACGACTCGGTGGCCACGTATCCTGCAGCGGCCCGCGTGCAGTCATCTGCTTGATGTAGGCACCGCGTTTTGGATCTTTCTCGCGAAAGTTGTCTTTGTGAAAACAATGAACCGAGACGTTTTCACCAGGCCGCAAGTACGCGCGGATC
>JAPOKD010000940.1 GCA_029977825.1 Planctomycetota bacterium
GGTTTCGCAGTTCGCTTCAGGTACTGCCAGCGAGATTGTTTCAGCCAGATCACCAACCGCGGCATAGGACTCATCGAACAGCCACGCCGGGATGTTAGCTTCCTCTGCGGCCCATTGGCGGAGAAGTCTGGTTGGGATCAGGCGTCTGATTTTTTCTCCGGACAGGAAATAGATTGCCCATGCAGCATCGGCTGGCTCAGCAGCAGCAAAGTACTGGGTCATTGCGTGGACTTTGACATTGGTGCGAGTTGTAGAATCCAATTGCCTGTAAAGTTCGGAAAAGCGTTTCATGCTGACTTTTCCTTCCCGTTGCTTTCTGTCCCACTATCTTCTCCGTCTTGACCCAGTCGGTGCCATCGATCGATCGAAACTGCGTCTCGTCCGCCCTCGCGTAGATAACGGGCCACGACTGCCGAGTATCCATGAGTGACCCAAACGGTTTCAGGATCACACTCCTCCACTGATGTAAGCAATGACGGCCAGTCAACATGATCACTGAGTACAAAACCCCTATCAAATGATCTCCGCCGCCGTGAGCCTCGAATGGCCATCCAACCGCTTGCCATTGCCGTGCTGGTTTTTCCAAAACGTTTCAGCCATGGTGTTCCGTGCGCGCTCGGTACAGCGACAATCATGGCTCCAGCCCATTGCTGCGACCGTTCTGCGGTGGACGTGTGAATCGTCTTTGGCAGGGTTACTCCCGTTTTACGATAGGCATCGTTTCCTTTTTCTACGGCACCATGGCAAAAAATCGGTCCAATCGATGGATCGAGTCCCGCAATGATTCTCTGGCTCTTTCCTACGGCATACCCGTAAAGGACGCTGCACTTCTCCTGCAAAAGGTTCTCACGCCACCATTCATTGATCGAATCGAATACAGACTTCTGTTCTGGCCAACGATACACAGGTAATCCAAAGGTCGATTCGATGACCAGCAGATGGCACGGTAGCGGCTGCCAGCTTTCGCAGGTTGCATCGCTTCCTAGTTTGTAATCCCCGGTAACGACTTCGATTCGACCGCGGTATTCAAGCCGGATCTGAGCAGAGCCGAGGATATGGCCGGCCGGATGGAAACTCACTTTGACACCCCCAATGCTGATTGTTTCACCGTAGTCAGCGAACTGGAATTCAGCATCGGGGCTCATTCGCATGCGTAGTAAATGCTCACTTGAACTTGCTGCAAGGTAACGGCGGCAACCCCAACGAGCGTGGTCAGTATGTGCGTGCGTCACAACCGCCCGATCGACGGGGCGATGTGGATCGATGTAGAAATCACCCTGAGGGCAGTAGAAACCACGGTTCGTTTGCTGCAAGATTGTGCTCATGCAAGACCCTCGGTGCCCTTGCGGAGGTCCTGCACAAATTGCTTGAGCATTTCAAGTTTTCGATTTTCGTCTGGCATCCGCAGAATGGCAGCTGGATGCCAGGTGGCAATGGTTCGTTCACTCCATTCCGTCACTTGAATGCCACCTCTTTGTTGACTGAGACGAAAGTCCCGACCCAGCAGCGCCTGCGCAGCCGTGGCACCCAGACAGATCACCGTTTTGGGTTGCAGCGTGGTCAGTTCTGATTCGAGCCATGGTCGGCAGGCGTAGATTTCGCGTGAGTCAGGTTTTTTATGAAGTCTTCGTTTTCCCCACCGCTCAAATTTGAAATGTTTAACTACGTTCGTGAGATATACGTCGTCTCGCGTGATGCCTGCATCATGAAGCGAACTATTGAGAAGTTCCCCCGCTGGACCAACAAAAGGTTCGCCCTCAATATCTTCGCGATCTCCCGGTTGTTCTCCCACCAAAACCAGTTGGGCGTTATCTGGGCCGACGCCAAAGACAGCTTGAGTCGCATCACGGCACAGGTGACAGGCTTGACAGTGATGGACGGATTGACGAAGTGATTTGAGATCCAGTTCGACCGGTAAGTAATGAGCCCCGGTCTCAGAAAATCCCTCGTGGTTTTCTATCATCTCATTCACACGGGCTGGAGCCTCGCGAATCAGATCGTCAATAAGAGCGGCTTCGGGTAGCGTTGGCCAATGCCGGACAGGCATCTCACGTTTCATCATGTCCACTTTGATCCGGGCTGGATTAAAGATGGACGCGTAATATGTTTTCCACAGATCCTCCAGCGCGTCGGCCTGAGGGGCCTCGCTCGCGGGCAACCCGGGTCCATAGGTCAGTTGCTGTTGATCCCAATGAGCCGATTCATGAGGCGTCAGAATAGTCCATGACATCCCCTTGAATCGGCGAGAAAAAAAAGGGGCTGCCAGCCGTACGATCAGGTGGTCAGGTCGATGCCAGGCGATGTAGGTCTCGACAGCATCTTCCGCGTCTATCTTTCGAAAACGGACAAACGCTTTCATTTTGTGAACATCACGGGTGACAGCCTTTTTCATCAGCTGCAGGCGGTGAACATCCTCGTCTGTCGACATTTCGAGTAATCGCGGCTCACCATGA
>JAPOKD010000838.1 GCA_029977825.1 Planctomycetota bacterium
CGGATCACGCGGCCTCGGACTGCTCAAGTTCAGCAACGAGTTGCAGCGTCCATGCAATCCCATCGATGACTTCATCTCTGATCGGCAAGGGCCGTCCTACCCAGGCCCGATTGAGCATGAGTTCGATGCCGAAATAATTTTCGTTTGCGAATTCTGCTCGCATCGTCTTGGTCAACCGATCGGTGGTACCACGCCCAGGATAATTACGACGCACCCGTAACATCGGGACCTCTTCGTAAAGCTCATCAACCAGATCGAGGCAGAGATCGACTTCATGCTCGCAGGCAGGATCATACAACAGCCCTGCATCCGCACGTTGTATCTTTTTCTTTTTCTGGATATCAAATGTACTGATTGAAAGATGGATCAGGTAACCCGAACGATCAAGGCCTGCCTGAATCCCCTGTCTCACGCTTGCCCGATAGGGCTCATAGACGGTCTCAATGAGTTGCTGGCGCTGCTCCGAGGACCAGACCCGCGTCTGCTTCGGAAACAGGCTGCGATGATGCAGCGAGTGGCTAACATCGATCAGATCCGGTGAATAACGGTTCAGCAAAAGTGGAACTTGAAGTTTACCTGCGAGCCGTCTAGCAACGTAGGCGGCTGGTTCATCGCATGAAAGTGTAGCAGGGAGCTTTCCGGGTCGCATTTTCTTGCGTGACTGTTTCACAAACCCTCGTTTACCCAGCGAGGCTCCACGGTGATGGTGCTGCAGAGCGACACCACGTGATGAATTCTCATGCTCACCGCTGGCAATCATGTGATCGCTAACACGCAGCACGTCGCGTAACGCCGGATCAATTAACTGCTCGGGAACCTTATTCCCGCCAACCTCGCAGCTAATCAAAAGTGACATGGGCGTACCGCTTAAATGAGTAAAGGAGTAAAGATGCTTTCAACTGTTGGCGTATGAGACTGCATCCGCTTTCACAAAACAGAGCGGGCTGCAGCGAGAACTAGCTCGATGGCATTCTAGGGGGCAAATCACCGTTTGGTAAATGTTGATCGGGTACAAAAACGCATGTGTCACGCCGTGAAACACGGTTTTTGCCGATTCCTCTTGTGTGATCATCAAAATCTTGTTTATCGATCACTTGGAAAAGACCTCAAACATGTACCAATCATTGTAGGACGACCTCGTGATGCCTCCGATTCGACGCGTCGCACCCAGCCGATGGATGCAACTGAAACTGATCACCCTGTGCCTCGCTGGCTTCGGATTTCACCTCGGTGGTGGAGTTTCAAATGCTTTTGGTGAGGATCCCAAGCCGGTCGATCAGAGCGAATTGACGTTTGAGCCATACTCGGTTTATGTCGCAACGCCGAAAGCCTTCGCACATTGCGGTCCCTCAGAAGAGTATTACCGTACAGATCCATTGCGGCAGGGGCAGGAACTTCAGGTGTACGCTGAGACCGACGATGGCTGGCTCGGTATTCGTCCACCAGAAGAAAGCTTTTGCTGGGTACCCGCGGAGACTGTCCAGAAAGATACCGGTGGACTCGAAGGTGTCATCATTGAAGACCGCACAGTGGCTTGGATCGGCACTCACTTGGGGCGTGCGCGCACTTACCGATGGCAAGTTCAGTTGGCCGAAGGCGAGCCTGTGACCGTGATTGGTAGAAGTGAGCGAGACGGGCCGGACGGACCACAGCTATGGTACCGAATTGTTCCTCCCTCGGGTGAGTACCGCTGGATTCAACGAGAAGACATTGTGGCAAGCAGTGAGGAACTGGTCGCATTAATGCGGCGTGATTCAGCAGAAGAAAATGTAAAGGTATTTCCGCGTGATCGCCCAACCGCAGATGCCAATAACATGGAAGCCAAAACTGCTTCCAGTTCACGACGTCAGGCAACCCGTGAGTCACAGACGAACCCTGATTCAGACAGAGAAGGGAACGATGAGATCGGTCCTTCGGTGCTGGCCCAAAATGATTCAGGTACCATTGGTAGTGGCTTGAATGAACAATGGCGAAATGGTGATGAGAAGCCACGCAATGTAAGAGCCGTAGCATTTTCCCGATCAAGACAAACATCCGTAGCGGCAGTTGGGAATACCCAACAAAAAGGCTTGCTCGCGATTGGCGAGGAACCAGCGGCACCAGACGCAGATCAGCAATCAGCTGAATCAAGCTGGGTTGCTGCAACCTCACCCGCTAACAGTGAGAGACTGAACCTTGATACTCCGCCGTCGCTGCTGACAGCTAATCTCGGCCCCTCAGTCGGCAACTTCATCGCACGAGCAACTGACAGCATGGGCCTGAGCGTTGGTAGCAAGGTTCCATCCGCTCGTTATGATTCGCAAGGCACGATTCGGCCACAGCTACCAGGTCAGGGTGAATCGGGATACGGTTCCGGAAACCCAATCATGCAGGCTGCAGCAACTCAAGTGATACCGGGTTCTGTTGTGCCTGCCACCAAGACACTTACCTACATCTCTTCTGAACGATTAGCACAAATCGAAAATGAAGCACAGTACGCGGACATCGAACAGCTTGGCTTGATTTTTTCGCGTCTGATGGCTGCCCGTGCCACCGCCATGGAAACCTCACCGGTTGCCAAAGCAGCTTATCGTCTGATGACAGAGTCCCGGGATCCGCTTGCAGCAGGACGGGCCAGGATGCTCTTAGAGCGAGTTGAGCAATATCAGCGGGTAGCGCAGCGTCGCGATGGTGAAGTAGTGGTTCGCAATGCAGCAATGCTGAACTCAACGAACGGTTCAATGTATCCCGTCTTACCGGCATCGCACACACAAGCAACAGCGACCAGCCGCAACGCCGGCGCGTTTTACCAAAGCCCCACTCAACAAAATCCCGCCAAGGTTGCCAACGCAACGGGGACACTCGTCCAAGTCTATTCGGCACGAACGAATAGCCCTCCGTTTGCCTTGACGGACAATAGTGGTCGTACCATCGCTTATGTCACTCCAATCCCTGGCGTGAATCTGCGTCCCCATTTGAATCATCGGGTCAGCATTTTTGGAAATCGCGGATTCCTGACCGGATTGAGCACGCCACACATTGTGGCGACTCAGGCGGTACGCGCTCAGTAAAATGTCGGATCAGGTCCGCCCGAGTGGCACTTGCGATTA
>JAPOKD010000467.1 GCA_029977825.1 Planctomycetota bacterium
CCGAGCCAAGTCAGCCTTGGTCGGTTTTTCTCCTCTTGGGGTGGACTTGAACTTGAATATTCCCATCCGGTAGTCGCGTGGATATGGCATTTGCGCTGAGGCATCTCTACCTCTACCATTTCCGGTGACCCCATGGCAGTTTGCGCAAAGGGCGCGAAAAAGGCCGCGCCCCTGAACATCTGTCGGGCCGGATGCATGGACCAGATTGTCCATGCTGACTAGAGTCGAAAAATCCTCGTCTTCAGTGATGACTTCCGGCAATTTTGGGGTGTCAGGGCCGCCGAACATGGTATCAACCACCCACGTCGAATCTTTCGACGCTTCATCCATCGGGATGTCCTTCTGGATTTGGTATTTCATCGTGTGAACCAGATTTGGTTCGAATGCAACCGGCACCTCGTTAGTGGAACAGCCGAGCGTGAGTAAAATAAGGCTCGATGTGGCGAGTAGTCCAAGTTTTGTTGGGTGGAGCAGCAACATGAAAATTCTTGGCGTAAGCGGCGGTAATCGTTAAGCCTCCATTGTAGTCACCCCAGTTCTTTCAGGAATCGGTGCAGATTGTCGCGGCTCGCTCCAAGGTAGCGTCGATTCTGCTCAGCACCCTTTCTTTCCCTAGGATCGCCAGAGTATCAAACATGCCAAATCCGCCGGCCTGCCCCGTGGTCGCCACTCGAATGGCATGAATGATGTCTTTGAGCTCAATTTCGGTGTCCCCGCAAAATTTTTCGATCACCTGTTCAATCTGATCAGCGTTGGATAGGTCAGCTTGCTCCAAATGACCTCGGAGTTGAAGCAGCAGGGGGCGAGCATTCGCGGGCTTGCAGATTCGCTTGTTGAAAGCTTTGTCATTAAAAGCGAATTCATCTCGGAAAAAGTAATCAAAGTCGAGAATGTCACCCGCCATTTTTAGTCGATCATCCGCTCCCTCAACGACTTTGGCAAGTTTTTCCTCTGCCTCAGGTGTCCCGAGCAAGCCAGCGCGAGCGGCGAACGGTCTTGTTCGTTCGATACGAGTCGCAAGAGGCAATTGTGCAAAGGTGTCACCCTGAAATGCAATCAGTTTCTTAGGGTCAAATGATGCTGGCGACTTATTTACCCTTTCAATCGTGAATAACTTGACCATGTCATCAACGGTGAATTTTTCAGTTTCCCCATCGAGTGACCAGCCGAGGAGAAGAAGGTAATTAAGGATGGCTTCCGGCTCGAAACCAATCTCCCGATAGAAGTCAATGATGACCGGGTTGAACGTATCGGCCTCGGTCGGAATATCGCAGCGTTCGGCAATGTTCCTGCCTCGGGCGAGTAACTGGGCAAAATCCTTGTTGTTTTCGTATTTCGCCAATTTGCGCTTACTTAATTTTGCCGAGCCACCAGGTTCAGCGACATACGGCAGGTGTGCGTACTGCGGACGTTCATAGCCGAGAGATTCCAGAATGAAAATTTGGCGTGGCGTGTTGGGTAGGGGTTCTTCAGCGCGTACTACGTGAGAGATTTCATAGTCATGATCGTCGATCACACTTGCGAGGTGGTACAGGCAACTACCATCAGGACGTTGAATGACTGTGTCCTGTTCCTGTGCCCATTCAAACTGAACTTCTCCACGCACCAGATCGTTGATCGTACAGGTCCCTTCTCGCGGCATTTTCAGTCGCAGTGTTCGCGGGCGACCTTCTGCTTCGAAAGCTGCTGCCTGTTCATCTGTTTCCGCCATCCACTTACGGTTGTAGAAGAATCTTTCTCCTTTCTTCTCTGCAGCATCGCGTTCCGTTTTCAACTCATCAGGAGTCGCATAGTCACGGTAGGCATGGCCACTGGCGAGCAACTGTTCAGCGGCTTCCCGGTAACGTTCTGATCGCTTTGATTGGTAGTAGGGAGCATGCGGTCCATCCACCTCAGGACCCTCGTCCCAGTCCATTCCGAGCCAACGGAATCCATCAAGAATCGGCTGTAAGGCTTCGCTCACGTTGCGTCCTGCGTCGGTATCATCAATGCGCAGGATGAACTGGCCGCCACTCTGCTTTGCAAGCAGCCAGTTGAAGAGAGCAGAACGGACGCCACCGATGTGGAGATAGCCAGTGGGACTGGGGGCGAAGCGTGTTCGAATCATGGGAAGCTTATCTATCTTCGAGGGATCTGGTATGCCCGTGAAGATATACGAATCTGGTCGATTGCCGTAGTGTGCCTTCAGGACTGGTTAGCGTCAGTCCGGTCCTGTTAGTTCAGTGGTCCGCCAATTGCTGGCGAAGTGTCTTCATGCCCCGATGCAGCAGACCGGCGATCGCTCCACTTGTTTTCCCGGTAATTTCCGCAA
Organism: Planctomycetota bacterium; assembly: GCA_029977825.1. Lineage (GTDB taxonomy): Bacteria > Planctomycetota > Planctomycetia > Pirellulales > Pirellulaceae > Rubripirellula. Next base: position 2,312 of record JAPOKD010000467.1, read on the forward strand.
CCTCTGACAACTTCAGGCCCTCGAGGTAGTGCAAGCGGATGGCTTCTCTCTGGGATTCCGGCAGATTTTCAACTGCTTCTGCCATTTGGATAACATTTTCTCCAAGCATTACATTCTGGCTGGGGGTCGGTGATTGTCCGGCCAGAAGCCCTTCCAGTCGCAAGGAAGAGTGCGCAAGTTTCTGCTCCATGGACTGCTCTCGACGGACATCTCTTTTGTCGCGATGCATGTCGCGGTCCAGATGACAGATATGGTGTGCCAATATTTGACGCAACCAGCCTCTCAATTCCGCCTCGGTGGAACCTCGGAATCCATCAAATCCCTGCACCGCTTGAAGCATCGCTTGTTGCACCATGTCGCTGGCACCGACCTTTGCCTGGAAGGCCCGGCGAAGCTGAATTCGTGCGAGCATTCGAAGGTAGGGCTCGTACTCTGCAACGATTGCAGGATCGGTCACGTCAACTCTCGGATTGTCTCCGTCTTCGGTCTGTTCATTCATAGTGAGTTATGCATCCGTCAGATGAGATGGAGTCGTTTGTTCGATGAGATCCGCCGTTTCTGCTTTGATTGACTCAATGACGACAGTCGCGAGCATTTCAAGTTCGGCTTCCGTAGCGATAAGTGGAGGCATCAGAATGATCACATCACCCAGAGGTCGGATCCAAACACCATTGCAAACCGTCCGGCGGCACACGGATCGACCTACCTGTAATTCTGATGGAAACGGTCGACGCGTTGTTCGATCAGCGACTAGCTCGATCCCTAACATCATACACCGGCCGCGAATGTCACCAACATGTGGGTGGTCTACCAGATCATCGATTATTCGGTTTCGTAGATATTCTCCCTTTCTTTCGACATCCTCCAGGTAGGACGATTCTGTCAGCAAGTCGAGTGAGGCGATTGCTGCGGCAGCCGCCAGCGGGTTGCCGCCAAATGTGTGACCGTGAAAAAATTGCCGTGAATCGGTGGCAGGTGCCAGAAATGCATCGAAAATATGCGGGCGAGCTACCGTCGCAGCCATAGGGAGATAGCCTCCGGTTAGACCCTTTCCGATGCAGAGAATATCAGGCGTTACTGATTCATTTTCGCAGGCAAACATCTTTCCAGTGCGGCCAAATCCTGTCGCTACTTCATCACAGATCAATAGCACGTTGTAGTGGTCACAGAGTTCCCTCACATTGTGCAATAAACCCCGTGGGTGGGTAATCATCCCCGCTGCGCCCTGAACCAAAGGTTCCATCACGACGGCAGCCAACTCCTCATGATGCTTCTTCAGTAGTATCTCAATTTCATGGGTGTAGTGTTCAAGCGGTGTCACATTGATTTCAGCAGGCAGACGATAACTACAGGGAATCGGACCACGAACCGGCGAGAACAGAATTGGCGCGAATAGCTGGTGGAAGTATTTGATCCCACCCAGAGAAACTGCACCAGTAGTATCGCCGTGGTAGGCTGAGCCCAACGCTAGAAACCTCGTCTTGCTCGGTTTCGGGTCCTCACGTTGTTGCCAATACTGAAACGACATTTTCAGTGCTGCTTCGACCGCTGAGGAGCCATCGCTGCTGAAGAAAACATGCCCCAGATCACCTGGGGTTATCTCTTTCAGACGTTCAGCAAGATCGTCTGTCGTTTGGCAGGACATGCCCAAAGTGGTGACATGGGCGACCCGTTTCAGTTGATCCTGAATCGCGGCATCCAGTTTGGCGTGCCGGTGTCCGTGTACATTGCACCAGAGACTGGAAACGCCATCGAAGAGTTTCTGGCCGTCAGTGGTGGTGAGCCAGCACCCTTCCCCATCCTTGATCACCAGTGAGTCATGATCCGCCATCTGCGTAAAACCGTGCCAGTGAGCGACTTGTGGTACAGCGTAGTTCGTCATAGATCCATTCATTTAGGTGCATTTGCGGTTCGCATTGCTGCTGGAAACCGCTAAAACTAAAGAGTCCGCAACCAACGGAGTGAGACATCGATGGCACGAGAAGCAGTTTACCAGCAATCTGATCCTGAGACCTCAGAGGCCCCTGTGCCCCGAGAGCAGGATGGCTCCCTACGTCCCAAACGCATGGACGAAATGGTCGGCCAGCGTGACGTGATCGAGAGACTCAAGATTGCGATTGAGGCTGCCCGCCAACGTGGTGAACCCCTTGGGCATATTCTGTTTGACGGCCCACCGGGACTCGGAAAGACCACTTTCGCTACCGTGATTCCAGCGGAAATGGAGACGGTTGTCCAGATGGCCAATGGTGCGGGCCTGAAAGCGCCGAAAGACCTCTTGCCCTACCTCACTAATTTGTCAGAGGGCAGTGTTCTGTTCATTGATGAAATTCACCGCGTTCCCAAGGCTGTCGAGGAATACCTTTATACGGCTATGGAGGACTACCGGATCGATATTGTTCTAGGAGAAGGTGTCAGTGCCCGGACTCTCAACTACGAGTTGCGACCCTTCACACTCATTGGGGCAACGACTCGCGCCGGGATGCTGAGTGCACCGCTTAGAGACCGTTTTCAAATTCGTGAACACCTCGGCTGGTACACTGAATCAGAACTATGTGAGATCGTACGTCGCAATTCAGTGAAATTGGAAATTCCTGTCGACGATCCATCGGCAAGCGTTATTGCTGCACGCAGCAGGAGTACTCCGCGTCTGGCCAATAATCGCTTGCTTTGGGTGCGCGACTACGCGCAGAGTAAAGCAAATGGAAAAGTCAGTGACGCTGTTACAACGGCAGCGCTCGATATGATTGGCATCGATGCTCTCGGGCTCGACAAACAGGATCGTGGTTATCTGGATACCCTGATACGTGTCTTTGCGGGAGGACCTGCAGGATTGGAAGCGATAGCCCACACAATGA
>JAPOKD010000260.1 GCA_029977825.1 Planctomycetota bacterium
AATGGTAGCCTCAACACACTCGTCCAATGCCCAGGAGATAGCTGCCAATGAAAATTGCTCCAGCATCGCCTTTTCGTCATCCTGCAACTGGTTTAGCTGGTCGATTGTCAAACCGACGAGCGCCGCCATCACGTCACTGGCTTGCTCCAATTGCAGAACGGAATCAACAGGAACACCTCGAACTCTTTCCCGCATGGCGTCGATTTTTCGTGCTACATCTGCATGAGCCAGTTCGACGCTGTCCGTCATCGTCAGGCGCGGTATCGGCTGGTCAAGCCGATTGGTACCCAATGGCTTATCGAATTGAGCTGCACCAATCGCGCGTCCGCCGGCCAATGCCCCAGTGATTTTCCGCACCGACAGAAAACGCGGCGCGTACAGGCAAACCTTGTTACTCGCCGCGACCTCAACATTTCCCGCGTCAGTGGTGTAGTGGACGACGGTATCCTCCGGCTGCAGTCCAGTCAGCGAATCGTCGCGACGCACCGCCACGTTGGGTGGATTGTCACCACCATCACAAATGAACTCCTGAGGATCGATCCCATAGGCATTCATCGGCACACGTGGAGGCATCATGTAGCCGTAAGGAGATGGGTTGCAACGTTGACAACCGCCAAAGCGGTTGCAACTGCAGGCCTGCGTTTGCGGTGCTACGGGTGCTGCTCCGTGCTGCATCCCGCAAGCACAAGTCCCGCCGCTCGACTGATGGCTTGCGGGCGAGGAGAAACTCGCTTGTGCCACGGCATGGGCAAGAGCCTGCCGATCAGGCATGGGTTGAGTTCCGGGATAGGAGCTACTGGATCGGAAACCTGCCTGCGGTGGATAGCCTTGTGGCAATGGATACCCCGGATAACCTGATCCTCTCATGGCAGCCCCGCCCATTGCAGAGCCACTCACAGGCTGTCCACTCCATTGTGGCATCTGGCCTGCTGGCTGTGACATGGGGTTTGCACGTCCGATTGCACCTGGTGGTGGCTCGGACCTAGGCGTGGAAAATGCACAACCTGTGCTTAGGATCGCAACCATGCCACCAAGCATCAGATTTTTAATGGATTGCATCATCATCTCGTGAAGGGCGAGCGTTTGTTTATTTGAAAAAGGGCTGATCCGTCACGGTCACTGCAGGACCCGCATTTGGAGCAGGACCACCAACCCGTTGCTGCTGAGGCGTAACTGGCAAAGATCCAGCGGCTTGCGGGCTGGTGTTTTGAGGATTTTGGCCGATGGGTTGAATGGGAGCCCAAGCAGGGAATCCAAAGAAGAAACCGGGCATCAGTGCAGGGGTTCGCGGAGGCGCAAGCGAGCCAATCCGTACAATGGCAACGGGTCGTCCCAAACGGTCTGCAACCGCCAAAGCATCTTGATATTCGGCAACTTCGACAGGACGATTCGTCACTGGGGTCTGCTCCATCGGCACCGCAGTTTCAGGATCCTCGAGATAGATGACTCGCGTCACCATTTTGCCTGCAAGGGCGGACTCAAGATCCTCCTGATCAAGCTGAATCACGATGGGATAGCGGGTCGCGAGTCCAGGCGGGGGATAGGTCCTGTCGATCACTTCAAGCGTGGGGTAAAGCTCTGCACCTTCCATCAGCGGGATTCGCGTGACCTGAAAGCGATAAACACTTCCGACCAACAACCCTGCCTGCAACACTTCGCTGCCTTCGGGGTAACCACCATCTCTAGTCAGGGAAAAACGTGTGCCTTGAGGTCCAGACAACGCAACAGGTTGAAAGTACCCGTTAACGAAACCACGGCCAGCGAGTCGAGCCTGTCCCACATACCCAGGCGGCATGTCGCCGTTCAGCAGACGATGCCGTCCCGTGTTACCGAGATAATCAGATGGTTCGGCTGCATTGGCATCATGGAGCATCACCAGCATCGCGGTGACACAACAAGCAAATCCCAGCAACCGGGCGTTTCCGTAAGCCATCACTGTTAAACCCAGGGGAGGTCAACTGGCTGATAAAGATACAACCAATACAAACAACGGAACTAAAAGAAACGCGGTGAGACTGGATCAATCCGCACCGCGTTTCGCATTTGTCTCAACTCACACCCACCACTACTGGGGTGGGCAGTTTGGATCAACTCGCTGACTTCCATGCTGGTACAAGCCACGTCCAGCAGGAACACCGGGATGAATGTTCTGTTCGGTGATCCGAACTCGACTGACAGGATTTGGATAGCTCATCCCAGGCTGCATGCGAACATTCATTTTCACTTTCTCAACAGGTCTTGGAATGTTGATGGAAGTGTGGTTACGCATAACGTGTTTCTTCAACCCGGCGGGCTGGCCAAACGGGATGTGGGGTGGTCCCGGCAAACCGATAGGTGTCCCGGACATTGGCATTCCGTATTGAGGAGTCGTTACACCGGAAATCATTCCCGGCAATGCTGGTGGCATGGCTGCTCCGTTTCCGGGGCAGTTCCCACAACCTTCGGTCATTGCAGGTGCAAATGCCGCAGGAAGCCCGGCAAGGGGTGCTTGCATCACAGCACCAGTGGACATCATCTCGTTGGACCCACTCATCTCGATGTCCTTGTCGCCCAGTCGGATGATCGCAAGGATCGAACCGCGGCGGTCAGCTTCGACGATTGGGTCGATGCCTGGATCAAGTCGAGTGCTGACCAGCGTATCAATGCCGGCCAAGGCAGGGCCTTGGAAATCGGGATCTGGAAGATAGATCACCTTCGTAACAAAGTTGCCAGTCAACACCTGATCGAAATCTTCCTCTGTGAATTGAAGAGGAACGGAATTGTGAGCAAGGTAGGCACCGGTGCGTGGGTTAGCGTAGGCAAGTTCCACGGTAGGATACAATTCAACACCCTCACGAGCAGGGATATTGGTCAGTTTCAGCCGGTACAAACCACCCTGAGGAAAGTTTTGGCGAGCTGGTACAACAAGCGGCTCACTGTCAAAGCCTCCACCACCGGTGGCGTCATAGCGAACCTGCATTCCCTCGGGTTGAGCCAAAGTCACTTGCAGCGTTGGCGGCACAGCAGGCAGCATACCGGCGGAGGGTAAAATACCGCCTCCGGGCGGGATATTCATGCCAACACCGCCTCCACCGAACAGATTGCATCCTGCGCCGCGGCAGTCTTGGCAACCTGGTCCACATGTCGCGTAATTGACGAGATCAATCTCGCCAACAGCAGCTGCTGCGGAGGTGTCGGGGGCAGGGGCAGCCGGTGGTGCTGCGGGAGTTGGTGCAGGCATCATCGATGGGGCCATCATGGGGCTGCCCATCATCGGCGCTCCCATGGCAGGGCCTCCCATCATGCCTGGGGCAACCGCAGGTGCGCCAAGCACACCGGGGCCAGGACCACCAACACCGGGGCCTGGCTCCATAAGCTGTTGTTCGGGTGGCAGGTTGTGGCGAACCGGCACACACCCGGTGGCGAGTATCGCCGTGGCCGCCAACAGCGACATATGAGTGACGATTCGTTTCATCGTATCCCCCGTTCCTTGGGCTTCTGCTCAGCTGAGTGGTGTTAAATCTGTTTTAAACTTCGATCTGGGTGGACTTTGCCAGCAGGACTCATCTAGGATCTACGAGCCTGCAAGGCGGTTGTCCGTGAAGTCCGGGCGAACCGGCTTCTGTGTGGATCATCGGCACGTTACACGCGGTATCTTTGAGAAAATCAGTACAACCGGTTCATGAAGATCGATCGTCACATCAGGAAAACGGGGTTTCGGAGCGTGAAACCCGAAATTTGCGTTGGCCAACTGCGGTAAAAAGCGGAGATCGATAATCCCGTGAGGAAACGGATGAAGGTGACCCAGCGACACTCAGTACGAATTTTGCTACTCGCCACGGCACTCGTCAGCGTTTTCGTCTGTCTTCGTTTCGCCGATCCCCTGAACGCACAGCAAGTCACCACCGAACCGCCGGTTTCACGAACCGGTGATCAGGAAGAAAGTTTTCAAAGTCGATCAGTGGACAGCGATAACTCGCAAGATCTGGTCGCCAAGTCCCGAGTTGATGCCGCTAACCTCCTGCAACTTGTACTTCGGCAACTGGTTTCGGGAGCAGCTTTTGACGCCAAGGTACGTGAAATCGTCTGGACCACCGGTCGAGAAGTGATCGGTGTGGGGACCTACGAACAATCTGGTGAAAATACCGGGCGATTCAATCTGCAACTCACCATGCATGACGGAAAGGGCAAGCACAGACTCCAGCAAATCAGTGATGGACGCCTGGTCTGGACAAGAAGTGAGATTTCAGACGCAGTCAAACTCACCCGCGTGGAACTTGGAAAGTTGCCGGGTTGGGCTCCGGGTTCAACGAGCGAACAGCCCATCCCCCCCCGTCTGCAGGTGGGTGCATGGGCTGAAATGCTGAGTACTCTACAACGAGACCATGACCTCAGCGTCACCACAGCTAAACTGAAGGAAAAACCTGTCTTTGTGATCACGGGCCAATTGCGTGACCAAACGCGAAAAGCAGTTCTCAGTAAAGCCAAACGATCCGACTGGCCTATGCTGTACCCCACCCAAATCCGGGTCGCTGTCAACGCGGAGCCCGATGCAGACACCAATTTCGGAATCTATCTTCCCGTCCGAATCGAATTCTGGAGTGACCCGATTGCGATTAGTGGTGACCAAGTTACCGGTACTGAAAGAAGCAAGAGGCGACTAATCACGCTTGTCGAGCTGTATTCAATTCGCCCGATTACAACGCCCTCGCCGGAGAGGTTCCGTTTTGACAATGTCAATGTAGATTTCTCCAACGAAACAGAAAGATACCTTCAGCGTCACGACGCGCAATTGACTGAACGCCCCAGCGCCCCCCTTAGGTAGAACAATCATCACTCCGAAGGTGTACTGCCCCCGTTTTTTGTCTGGTCTCGTGTTCACGCTGAATCAGGTCGGCAAAAGCCAACGCTTTGTCGCTTGCAACCAGCTGAACGCAAAAGACGGGACGTCGCACACCTCCTCGCTTGCTACACCTGCGTCTGGCCTAAGCATCGAAACGTCATCCTGCAAATATTGGGCGATGCGTTTAGAATACGTCTGGGGGCTCTCCCCACAACGCAATGCGTTTTACCTGTTACGTTTTGGTCGAAAGTGACACTTTGACAACCAATCAGATTACATCCGAGCCGATGTCTTCGGATCAGACACCGCCTCAACGATCCCAGCTTTGGGCATGGGCCCAATTGGTCCGTCTACCGAATGTATTCACAGTGCTGGCAGATGTCAGTGCAGCATTTCTGCTGGTTCACCATGGTCCATCACCGGTCATCCGCTTTCTGCTGATTCTCATTGCCGGCGTGGCCTTATACTGGGCCGGAATGATCCTCAATGACGTGTTTGATGTCGAGCAGGATCGTGCACAACGTCCTCAGCGGCCAATCCCATCCGGTTTGATTTCTCTCGCTCAAGCAAAAATCGCTGGATGGGCGCTGTTGGTTTCAGGTATTGGCGTTGCGGCGGTATCCGGTCACATTCCATCCGGCGATGCACCGATCACTTGGCTCCCGGGATTGGTGGCAGTCGCCTTGGCAATCATGATCATTGCCTACGATGGCCCCCTCAAAAAAACACCGCTCGCGCCGGTGGCGATGGGGAGCTGCAGAGTTCTCAGTTTCTTACTGGGCGCTTCCCCCAGTTTCGCGATCGTGATGGGCACCCCATTGTTCGAGAAATACCTGTTGGGGATCGCCGTTGGTTTCGGTGTCTACATCATGGGCATCACGACCATGGCAAGACGTGAAGCGGAGGGTGGTCCTTCCTCGAATCTACAGATCGGACTGGTCGTGACCACATTGGGAGCTCTGATGCTGGCGTGTGCTCCCCAACTCGACGCTAATCGTGCGGGTTGGGCTCTTCCAGTCAACGGAGTTTTTCCAATGATGATCGCCGCAATTTCCTTTCCTGTTGTTCTGCGGGGAATTCGAGCCGTTCGTGAACCAACGCCTTTGAAAATTCAGACCACCATTCGTATAGGTATCTTCACAATCATTCCTTTGGCAGCCTCCTACGCATTTCTGGGGGCTGGCCCGTGGTGGGGTCTGGGCCTGTTTAGCCTCACAATCCCATCTCTCTACTTTTCATTGAAATTTCGAGTGACTTGATTGTCCGTACAACAGGTTAAGATCCGAGCCATGCTTCCGGGCTTCCACACTGCCGGTCTGCTACACCACGACCTTTTCGGAGCCATTGAAGAACTTGCTGCGTTGGGATATCGAGCGGTGGCGGTGCGACCCCAACACGGCCGACTATCGCAGACAGACCCCTGGTTTGGACAGCAACTGCTACGGCTTGCAGATGTCACCTCACGCCATGACTTGCAGTTGATATTAGACCTCGACACACAGTTTCTGCAGAAAGCATGGACAAGCCGTGGGCCGTCGCTTTCGTCACATGAGCCGCATGAAGCTCGCACTGCACGCGACTGGATCGAAACATGGCTGGATCTCGCGACCGAATCCCAGGCAAGCATCGTTACATTTGCAAGCGGTGCAACCGGAGAATCGACGGCGATAGCGACAGAATCCTCGCTGACACAACTGGCACTAGAACTCGACTATCTGGTGAACGTGGCCGCGGATCGGGGAGTCAAGCTTGCCCTGCGACCGCGATCTGGTGATTTGGTTTCAACAGTTGCCCAATGGGAAAGACTTCAACATTGGCTTAATTCAGAAGACTTGGGGTTGGCTGCCGACATCGGTGAGATGATGCAAGGCCATGAAATTCCCCTCGCTGCTCGCCTTGAACGTCATCGGCATGATTTGACGTGTATCTACCTCTGTGATCGCAGGGCAGGGCAACACGAAGATCAGCCGATCGGAACTGGGGATGTCGCCCATGAGCGGTTGATTGCAGCCCTTGCCAATATCGATTTTACCGGTCCTGCTATCGTTCGAGTCGAGGGCTACAGTCAACATGGGCTGCGACTGGCAGAACAGGGGATCCAGATCTTCCATTGATCCTCCGTGGCCCTTCACTCCTTACTGCGTTGCCACTCCAATAGTGACATCGGCTGCCATAAGGCAGGTGTGGCAACAACAGGCTGTCTCAGAACAACAGCACAGGTCACCCCGTGAAACACGCGATTTGCGTGTGAAACAGAAAAAACGTGATAAGAACGAGTGAAAATGCTGGACCCGACCCAGTGGACACTCCTATCATTCGATTGACGTTGAGCTGTTGCTACTTGGGGCGCAATCCTCAGTAAGTTGCTATTTGCCGAGAAGCGGTGAGCGTTCGAGAGACGTGACCCAACGGACAGACCTGGCCCACTGAAAGGCAGGCACAGCTGAGGCCAGCGACGAGTAAACGACGATCGCTTGGCACCCAGCCACCAGCAGGTTTCCACTTTGGAAACAATAATATAGAAAAGAGGCTGTAGTCGATGAGTTGGCCGGATTGCGTTGGGTGTGTGTAATGTCCCCCACCGCGACGACCATGCTGACTATGTGGGTCGCGAAAATGAGGTATTCAGGTGACGGTCGTAACAGATTTCTTGACGACAGGCCTTTATCGGGCTGGGTTTGCCCTGCTGATCTTATGCGTCCTGCTTGTGATTGGTG